>JABSRR010000106.1 GCA_013215025.1 Pseudomonadales bacterium | reverse complement strand
TTCTCAACACAGCCGCAAATTTGGCTAGGATTAAGCGCTGGCTAATACTCAGGCAGGTCAACGTTTGCAAACAAGGCATCTAGTTCAGCCTTAGAACTACAGTTAATCGCCTTATCAACCATATTTTGCGTCAGGTGAGGCGCAAATTGGGCAATAAAGTCATACATAAAGCTGCGTATATATGCGCCTTTACGAAAACCAATTCGGGTAACGCTGGGCGAAAACAAATGGCCTGCATTCAGGCATACTAAATCGCCATCGGCATCGGGCTTATAAGCCATCGAAGCGACAATGCCAATCCCCAAACCCAACCTCACGTAGGTTTTGATAACATCAGCATCGGCTGCCGTAAACACGATTTTTGGCATTAAACCCAAACTCATAAATGCATCATCTAACTTTGAGCGACCGGTAAAGCCAAATACATAGGTAACGATAGGATATTGTGCGATGGCCTGAAGATTTAATTCGCCGGTTTCTGCAAGTCTGGCTAAGGGGTGATCTCTTGGCACGACTATCGATCGGTTCCATTTATAACAAGGCATCATGATCAGGTCGCTAAACAAATCCAGCGCCTCCGTCGCAATGGCAAAATCTACAGTGCCATCTGCCGCTAATTCCGATATTTGCATTGGGGTGCCTTGGTGCATATGCAGTGCCACATCGGGATATTGCGCAATAAATTTTTCAATCACCGGCGGTAATACATAGCGAGCCTGAGTATGCGTAGTCGCGATTGACAAACTGCCCTTGCTGGGACTCGCAAATTCCTGCGCCACCTGCTTAATGCTGTCAACTTTTCGCAGTATTTCACCGGCCGTTTCTAAAATGGCCTCACCTGCCGGAGTCACTCGCGTCAGATGTTTTCCGCTTCGGGCAAAGATTTCAACGCCTAACTCATCTTCTAACAGACGAATTTGTTTAGAAATGCCGGGCTGTGAGGTAAACAGGCTTTGTGCCGTCGCAGAAACATTTAGATCATGATGTGCAACCTCCCAGATATACTTCAGCTGTTGCAGTTTCATGAAAACCTCCCTTATGATTAAACCTAACAACGACAAGCATTTTAATAGCAATATACTGCTAACTTACCGATATTCCTAAACAATCGGCCAATAGCGAAAACAACTTATAGCTGCTCGCTATGACGAACTTCCCTTTAATATATGTTTATAGCATATACGCATTTTGCTTTTTCACAAATTTTAATCGTAAATATCCAGTGACTGATGGCTGCCAACAGACACAGAAACATAATTTTGCTAACATGACCGGCATTTAAACCGCACCAATAAACATGAAATCAACCTCAACAGCCCCTCTAGTTTGGGCAGACATAAGCGCACCGGCACTCGCTCACAACATTGCTGTATTAAAACAACAGGTTGGTCATGCTAGGCTGTATGTCGTGGTAAAAGCTAATGCCTATGGGCACGGCATGCTTGAAATAGCGACTATTTTGGCAACGCTGAATCAAGTCCACGGATTTGCGGTAGCTAGACTCGACGAGGCCGAACAATTACGCAGCAGTGGCATTACGCAACCGATTATGGTGATGTCAGGCATTCAAACGCTAGACGATTTGGCCCTATGTGCGACACTGGACTTAGAGGCGGTTATCCATCACGAACATTTACTTAGCCAGATGGCCAATATATTACCAGGCCACTCTGCAATGCCCCAGTTTTGGCTAAAGCTCAACACGGGCATGAATCGACTCGGCATGACTAGCCAGAATTTAATCCACTTATTCACTCAAAATTCGGCATCATTGGCGACTCATATTAATAATTGCTGTAAAGGATTTATGAGCCATTTCGCCTCTGCTGAAGATGTCAATGCGTCTCAAACCCAGCAACAAATAAATGCACTCAGCCCTATCAAAGATTGGCTTGAGCAACAGCATATTCCTCTCAAGCTATGCCTGGCGAATTCTGCTGCGGTCTTTTACTTTGAAGATTATCATTTAGATGCGGTGCGCGCAGGCATCGCAAGCTATGGTATAAACCCCAACCCCAATGACGCAGCAATAGCTGAGCAGCTTCAACCAGTGATGCGACTCAAAGCAAAAGTCATTGCGCTTCACCACTGTAAAGCTGGCGAATCGATTGGCTATAATGCGACTTTTGTTACCCAACGTGACAGCCTTATCGCCACTGTTTCTGCAGGCTATGCTGATGGTTACCCTCGTCATGCACCTAGCGGCACGCCCGTGTGGATTAATGGACAAAAAGCTGCCTTAGCAGGAAGAGTTTCCATGGATATGTTGGCAATTGATGTTACCGATATTGACGTGAAGCTAGCAGACACGGTTGAGCTCTGGGGCGAGAATATTCCCTGTGAGCTGGTGGCAAAGGCTGCTAATACCATAGCCTATGAGCTTTTAGTGCATGTCAGTGACCGAGTGCCGCGCCTAATGCATTATTAAAAGTAACAGGCTGATGAAGTTATTTACAAGGGATAAATGTTTAAGCTGAACTCACAAACTGATGATATAAATCTCGAAGAGTAGTTATGAAGAGTAGTTATCTCGAATAGCATGAATCTCAGACAACACTCGCTTCAGATAAACTTTCCAGAGCAATAAAACCCCTAGAACAATAACTCACGATGCGGAAACACACCAAATAAGCCCCCGGTGTGCATAAATACCACGTTTTCAAAGTGATCATATTGACCTGCCAGTAGGTGCTGAGAAAAGCCGTCAAATGCTTTAGCAGTATAAACCGGATCGAGTACAACCCCCTCTAAACCAGCCAACTGCTTGATCCGTCTATAAACCGACCGGCTAGCCTTGCCATAGCCCTCGCCAACAAAGCCATCAACAATATGCAGCGGTAGATTGGCTAAATCGATCTCTAAATGATGCTCAGGGTCAAACAGCGCCTGCCAGGCCTGAATATCTTGACGCGATTTTTGCTCAAAATATCTAGCATCATCGCAGACGTTATAGGCAAATACTTGAACATTATTGCCAGCAAATAGCTGCATCCCCAAACTCAGCCCTGCCGCCGTGCCACCAGAGCCGGTTGCCATCACACAGGCATCCAGTTGAATATCCTGAATAGACGCTTGATCGAGCAATTCATCAGCAGCTTGCAAATAGCCCCAAACGCCATAGCCGTCGCTGGCGCCAACCGGAATATACCATGGCGACAAGCCCTGCTGAGTTAACTCTGACTGAAGTTCCGCAACATAATTGTCAAGCTGATCATAATACTGCCTTGGCGGAATGGTATGCAAATGGGCGCCCAGCAATTTATCCAGCAGTAGATTGCCATCGGCTATCGCTGGCGACTCGCCGCGTAGAATTAAATCACAGCGCAAGCCCAGCTGCGCGCAGGCAGCTGCCGTGGCACGGCAATGATTTGACTGAACGCCGCCCGCAGTGATAATGGCATTCGCACCCTGATCCAGCGCATATGCCAAGGTGTATTCAAGCTTGCGAACTTTATTGCCCGACAATAGCTGACCGCTGAGGTCATCGCGTTTCACCCAAATCTTCGGCGAATTTGGATTATTTGATCGAAGTTGTGCGGTAAGTCGAGATAAAGGCTGCAAAGGCGTGGGCAACTGCGCCAATGAGAGTTTGCTGATACCGCCGGCGTGTCTATCGAGAATTTGCTGGAAGTGCATCATCGATAAAAAATCCAAACGGTAAGTATATGAACAGCGGTAAACATATGAAGAGCAGCAAATACGTAAAGAGCGAAGATCGTTTTGCTGCTCAATTAAGCGCCGAATTAGATCGCTTTAAGCGTACCTTTAGGCAAAACAGCTAGAATGGCCTGCTTCTGAAATTTCAACTCTGTACCTTCGGCTACTTTTAAAACCACATAGGCATCATCAATTTTCTTTACCTTGCCTAAAATACCCGCATTGGTAGACACTTCATCACCCACCGCAAGCGCCGCTAGCAGATTTTTGTGTTCTTTTTGACGCTTACTTTGAGGGCGAATAATTAAAAAGTAAAATACGACAAATAAAATGCCAATCATGACCAACTGCATGATGCCCGCATCTTGACCCGCTTGAGCTGTTTGCGCATGAGCGGCAGGAATCAATAAATCCAACATAGCAATAACCTTATTGTTTGTAATGAAAGCGAATTATTATAAACCCTAAAGCGACGTTTGATAATCAATAATCAGAGGTGCATGATCAGAAAACTTTTCTTGCTTATACACCTCGGCTGTAACGGCCTGACCTCTTAAAGCACCTGTCGCGAGCATGTAGTCTAAGCGCCACCCGACATCATTGGCATAAGCCTGACCACGATTTGACCACCAAGTATACTGCGGCTTCTCGGGATGCAGCTCGCGGAAACTATCGCTAAAACCGTATTGCTGCAATAAATCATCCATCCACGCTCTTTCTTCAGGTAAAAAGCCAGAATTTTTTTGATTCGCTTTCCAGTTCTTTAAATCCAATTCACGGTGACAGATATTCCAGTCAGCACAGATAATATAATCACGCGAGGTATCCTTAGCCATGGCTTGAAAGATCGGCAAGCAGCTTTCCATGAAGCTAAATTTACGTTGCTGTCTTTCCGCACTAGAGGAACCCGATGGCATATATAAAGAAACAACCGAAACGCGCTCAAAATCGGCTTGCAGCCAGCGCCCCTCGGTATCGCAGACGTCAAAACCAAGGCCCTTTATGACTTGCTGCGGCTTTTTACGAGCATATAAAGCCGTTCCTGAATAACCTTTTTTTACTGCATCATAGTAATAGCAATGGTAACCATCAGGGTGAAAAACAGGATCATCCAACTGGTCGATTTGTGCTTTGGTTTCTTGAATACAGACAACATCGGCATTTTGATTGCTCAGCCACTGAAAAAAACCTTTCTTGGCTGCTGCACGGATGCCGTTGGTATTACAGGTAATTATTCGCATATGCTTTCTTGCTCATCAAAAGGCGAACAATCTTATGAAATTTATAGAAAATTACCAGTCATGAAGCCCTGTTAAAATATAAATAGGCTGTGGATAAACTTGTGCATGAATGTTTGGCGACAATAATTATGCCGCATAGCGCCATAAATCACTTTAACTGGAATGGAAATTTTTAAAAAAATAAATGCATATTTTCAATTACTTAAAAACAATATTTAATGTGAAATACTCGGAAACACCCTGGCTCGCTATTTTTATCCACAGGCCAAGTAGAGGATTTTAAATTGTATAACTTTGTTCGATTTTTTTATGCTTACATTGTTATAAATTCATTAGAAAGCTGGGCTGCAAAATGTCAATAAACCCAGCTGATCGCTCGGGCGAAAAATTTTCAAAGACATCTCTTACAATCGATACGACTCAACTTTGTTAACAGCATTGCGCTAAAACCGTTGCGAATACAGCTTTAAACTAAAACAGCTAAACAATATATTTTATCTCTTGGCTTGCTGATTCTTGCTGCGCCCTGCTGCTTTACAGATCTTATTTGATGAGGCTTTACTGCATATCTGTGATAATATCGAGTGATTATTTAACATGAAGATTCGCGCAGCCATGCAACATCAACCTCGCATACTGATTGTGGACTCTGGCATTGGCGGTCTTAGTATTTTACAGTCGATAGTGGAGCACCTGCCAAACGCTAAATTCAGCTATATGGCTGATACTGCATTTTGGCCTTATGGCGACAAACACGCTGATGCCATTGAACAACGTCTGATTGCTCTGCTTGACGCGATTGATGTTGATCGTTTTTTTGATGTGGCGGTGATCGCATGCAATACCGCCTCTACACTTGCACTTGATAGCCTGCGAAAACACTTTGATTGTGCGTTTGTGGGTGTAGTGCCAGCCATCAAGCCGGCAGCCAATATCAGTCAAAGCAAAAAAATAGCCATTTTAGCAACCGCAGCAACGGTTCAAAGTGACTACCTCAACGACCTCACTCATGAGTTTGCCAGTGATTGCGAGGTTTTCAAGCTTGCCCTGCCAGAACTAGTTGACATAGTAGAGCGCAACTTCTTAAATCATTGTCAATCAACTGCTAAGACGCAGCAACACAAGCTTGCGTCAATGATGCAATCCATAGACAATAAACTCAGCCATGTTGATATTGATACTGTGGTACTCGGTTGCACACACTTCCCTTTATTAAAAACTGAATTGCAAGCCAGTTGGCAAAAGCCTAAATTCTGGATTGATTCGGGAGATGCTATTGCGCGACGAGTGAAACACCTTTGTGACGGCATTAACACAGGCTATAGTGAGAGTCTGTGCCGATTTTTCTGCACCGACAGCCAAAACCTGAAAACTGAGCACTGGCTATCTGCTTTGCGTTTTGCCGGCATCAAGCAACACCAAGTTATTAACAGCAACGTCAACTTAAGCCAACAGGCGTTATAAATGCCATAGTTCGCAAAGGCTTGCGAAAAGAGAGACTACATGGAAAGTCAGTTGCAGGTATTAATCGTAGATGATGCCAAATTTAGCAGCGCTATGATTCAGAAAAGCTTAGCCCAAAGCAAGGTTGAGCAAATTGATTGCATATCAAATGCTGCTGACGCACTAACAGCCATGCAATCAAAGCACTATGCCGTAGTGATTGTCGACTGGATGATGCCCGATATGGACGGCATTGAATTAACACAGCATATTCGCCAGCTTGATGCATCAAAATACCAATACACCTATATCATCATGCTGACCGCACGCGACGGAGTCGATGCGCTGCAGTATGCGTTTGACCAAGGCGTTGATGATTTTGTCAATAAGTCTGAAATGCAGCAGCAACTTGCCCCTCGGGTAATGGCTGGGGCGCGAATGATCGCTAATCGCAACCTACTGCTGCAAAAAGCAGCAAAACTAGAGCAACAAAACAAACAACTCATATCACTCGCCCAAGTAAACTTGCTAACGGGACTGGGTGATAAACATTATGCGATCAAGCGCATAGACGAACACCTGCAATTTTGTGACTCTCGAGGTGGCGCTACCTGCTTACTATTGCTGCGTTTTAAGCCAAGCGCGCTGCAGCAGCAGCTGCCAAAGAAAATACAGCAAGAGATCATCAAAGGTATTGCGAAACGCCTGCTAGCAACCGTTAGGCCTTTAGATGATGTGGCACAACTCGACAGTTATAATTTTGCAGTCATCACCCATCAACATAGCTTAGATAACTGCATAGGCAGCTGCTACAAGCGTATCCGCGATAATATGCATAGACGCAGCATCGAAACCTCTTCAGGCTTTGAAACTGTTGATATTGTTATCGGCATTGCTGCCGCAGAACATTCATTTGGCTTACCCACTGCTGACCATTTAATTCGCTTAGCCCTTGATGCCGCTAGACGCGCTGAACAAAGCCAGCTGATTGAACACAACCACTATCAATCAGAGCGCATAAACTCTAACCTTCCTGCCGAATAATACCAGCTAACAAAGCCGCCATTTAGGCTTGCGATTCAGCTACTTTTGGGCATAATCTCGGCCTCTATTATCAAAAAAATGAAGAATAAGACTCATGAGTGAAATTGTTGCCAAAATTGCAGAAAGTACCGCACAACTTACCGCCGAGGGCTCACCTTGGCAGCTTGGACAGACCACTATTAATGGGGTTGAATATAAGTATTATCCTGGTGCACCAAAAACTTTAGCAGAACTTTTAGATGGCGGCAGAAATCACGATGCCAGCAATGAGTTTTTAATCTATCAAGACGAGCGCATGAGCTTTGGCGACTTTTTTGCCAAAGTTGATGCACTAGCTGCTGCATTACAACAGTCATTGCAGCTATCGAAAGGCGACAGAGTGGCGATAGCCATGCGTAATTATCCTGAATGGATGATCGCCTTTGCTGCGACTATTTATGCTGGCGGCGTACCGGTGCCTTTAAACAGCTGGGGACAGGCTGCTGAATTAGAATATGGATTGAACGACTCTGGCGCTAAATTTGCCTTTTTTGATCAGCAACGCTTTAACTATATCGAAGCCGAGCTTGAATCGCTGGGCGTCACGGCAATCGTCGCAAGGCCAGATAACGCTATTACTGCACCGCATTTCGATCAAGACGCACTCACGCAAGCTGGTACCGACCTATCATTAGAAAGCCCTGAAGTAGATCCTGAAGATATTGGCATGATTATGTATACCTCAGGCACCACCGGCAATCCTAAAGGTGCGGTATCGACCCATCGTGCAGTCTGCCAAGCAATTTTTAATTTTGAGTTAGCAGCAAATATCGCCGCCATGAGTGATTTTGAACCGGTTGGTAAAATGCTTGAGCGCGGCTTTCCACCTAAAGTCTTACTTGCTGTGCCGCTATTTCACGTATCGGGCTGTCACAGCGTATTTTTCTTATCATTGCGCGGCGGTCGCCCTATTGTGATGATGTATAAATGGGACAAAGTGAATGCGCTGCAGCTGATTCAAAATGAGCGCATCACAATGATTAGCGCTGTGCCCACCATGCTGATTGATTTGCTCGACGCCGATGAGTGGGCTGACTACGACACCAGCAGCATGTTTGGCTTTGGCGCTGGCGGTTCTGCACAGCCGCCGGGACTCGCCGATAAAATCTATGAAAAGTTACCGGACAGCTTTCCAGGCACAGGCTATGGCATGACAGAAACCAATGCCACTGGCTTTGCTATGACGGGCCGCGCCTATCGCGAGAACAACCGCTCTGGCGGCATTATCACGCCAATTGTAGACGTTCGTATTGTTGATGCTAACGGCACGCCAGTAGCACAAGGTGAAGCCGGTGAGATTCAATTGAAAACTCCTACAGCTGTCTCTGGCTACTGGGGCAACGAGGCTGCTAGCCAAGACACCTTTGTCGATGGCTGGGTGGTGACCGGCGATATCGGTCACCTTGATGAGCACGGCTTTGTTTATATTACCGATCGCATCAAAGATATGGTGATTCGAGGTGGCGAAAACATCGCCTCGCTAGAAGTTGAAGCCGCCTGCTCAAGCTTAGACAGCGTTGCCGAATGTGCTGTATATGGTCTACCAAATGACACGTTAGGCGAAGAAGTTGCAATTAGTGTAGTCCCGAAACCAGGGCAAACCGTCACAGCTAATGAGGTGCAAGCACATATTGCAACTCAACTTGCGGCTTTTAAAGTGCCCAGCAAGGTATTTATTGAAACTGAGGCACTACCCAGAAATGCGACCATGAAAGTGTTGAAGAATCTACTCAAAAGCAAATACTGTTAGGCAATAAAACTTCTAAACCCAAATAGAAAGCACTGGGGGACTTTCTCCAATACCCTAGTGCTGCAGTACTACCAATCCTGATTGTACTTATTCAGGTTGGTTTGGTTATTGCCCTT
>JABSRR010000105.1 GCA_013215025.1 Pseudomonadales bacterium | reverse complement strand
TACTCCTGCCACGAAAAATCATACTTGTGGACGCAATGCAAAGGCGAACAAAACTCTTTTCGTTGACTGTGTTTGTGGACTACCGCGGACGTTAACAAAAAGATAGCAAAATGGCCGTAATTAGGCGAAAGCGGACATGTCCCCTTCCACCTCAAAGGGGACATTTATCACTGATAGTCGAATGTCCGCTTTGGGGCCAATAGCTGCCGCCGGGTACAAACCAAAGCATGGATGAATAAGAGTGGCCGAGCGATCGAGACCGAGCATGTTGCGGATTCAGCGTTCGCTCTCAAGCTCCCTCTCAAGCATTGCTTTTCTAAAGTTTGATCGACTAGTGAAGAATGCTGCCCAGATACAAACGAAGCACAGTACGGCAGGTATCAGAAAGTCCATTGTGGAACCGTTCGATAACAATCGATTTACTAGGAAACCAAGCATCGAGGTTGCTACGAGCGGGTAGGTAAGCTCGGCTGCTGGTGTCAGACGCTGATCCGAATCGAAAGCCTCGGGGTGCTCTCGAAAGTATCGGTAAAGGAGAACGCCGCAGATGGCGTAAGCAACTCCAAGAACTACAAATGACTGCGGCCCAAAGTCAAATGCGCCCATGGGATATATGATGAGTGAGGCGCCAACGCAGAACACCAAAAAACTAAGGGCAAAGCCGAGGTGCTGCTTCCTTGTCATTGTTGATATCTCCGCAATCAGACAGATAACTTCCAGTTGATGAACTATAGCAAAGGAGCTGTCGCCTGCGACGTGAGAGTCGTAGCGTCCCGTGCAATCTGCCAGTCAGCTAAGGGGCCATAAACGGCACTTCGGGATACCGGCCCACTGAATCGCCAGAATTATGACCATTTCAAATCTATTGATCAGCTGGCGCTCATCCAACTCTTTTCTCTTGCCACGCATCACTTGCGATATATGAATAAAGTCCGAAGTAATACGGAATCATAATGACAATGGTCACTGAGTAGAACAGCAGTGCTTTTACTCGCCCGAATTGCTCGATCATAGAGGCTACATTTACATCGAACATTGGCACCAGCACGATACTCATGACGAGCGCTAGAAGGTAGAATTTCCAAAATTTTTGCGTGAAATACAATCGCCCCCTGGCCCGCCCCCAAACCGCAATTAACCCACAGTAGGTCAATGCTATGATTGGAAAGTCGAACGCCAACATCCTGGGATCGTACTCCCCGGAAAAAAACAGAATGACCTTATTCCCAACACCAACTGCGAGTATTAATGCCGCATAAACGAAAACGTACATAGATAGCCTTAAACATTTTTAGCAGGAAAGAGGAATTTCGAGACAGTCGGGCGCGAAGAATAAGGTTCAACTCAGGTGCCGCTTTGGGGCCAGAAGCGGACACTCGCTACCGCCTACCGCGCTGCGTTTTTGCGCCCGGGTCCTTTTCGGCATACAGCCGGTGCTTGTTATGTTCCGCACTCAAGTTCAGGCAGCCATATTTCTTATATTTTTCTATACCATCTCGCAGCGCAGAAACCCTATTGATCCAGAAGTCATTCCAACCTTCGAATCCTCCCTCAGGACGTCTTCCTCCGAATTCACTGGCAATCCGATAACCTGCACTATCTTTAAAGTTAGCCTAATTTAGAGGTATATCACTGAAGATTAGCGAACCGGTCTCATCTTCTCGGGCATCAACAAATGGTTCGGTATTCGTAAGGCTACAACGGCCTGTGTTTAGCACAAAAATTAGGAGGAAGGTTAGTCGCACGCCAAGGCACATAACGCAGCAATCAGCGGAAAACCCGGGGCGCAGCGACTGGTTTTTCCGACTGCATTGCCTCGTTATGTGATAGTTTAAAACTTGGCACTGAATACCTTGCCTTCGAATGCCAAGCAGTCATTGACACGCTGCTGCTGCACTTTCGAAAGTTCGCGTATTGGCAAATATTTGTATTCAGTGTGTTCATTACTTAACTTTATGCTCGCACCAGGTGGTAAAGCACAGCGAAAAATAAAAGCCTGTGAACTGTAGGCACTATGATAATAAACCCCGCTTAAGTAGCTAATTTCTACTTTGCAACCGAGTTCTTCAACGCATTCGCGATCTAGTGCTTCGTGAATTGTTTCGCCAGGCTCAAGTGCGCCTCCGGGGAGGCCCCAGCCAAAACTACCATAATTTGCTTTTAGCAAAAGGATTTCGTCATTCTCGTTTGTGATGACTGCATGACTACTCAACCTAAATTTGTCCTCGAAACCCATACCGTACCTTTACCAGTTAACGCGCCTATTACTTGTGCTCGTTATGTTTTAAACACTTCTAGCAACCATAAAAACCTCGTCCCCTGAGTACAGGTCGCTAAGCGACGCCTCTACCTCAGCACCCAATGTTTCTTTGTAGAGACGCTGCGCATGATTGTTCAATTTAGTGCTAACAAGGATTCTCTTGAGCCTTGCTGCGTGTTCATTGCGTTGTTTTCTTAGCTGAACGAGAGAATGCTGAATTAGTTGCCGTCCAATTCCTCGGTACTGATGAGCCGTTGCGACCGCGAGTTGCTGTAGTTCAACTACGGCATCCTTTTAGAGCTGAAAGCGAAATAGGAACCAATCGCCATGAAGGCAGCGGAGAACATCGTAAACAGGAAAATGACCCAGACAAACAAGGGCCGCTTGATTTCAGCTTGGGACACAGTCCTTTCTCCTGCTTATATGATAGTTAGTGGGCTATTGTTAGTAAGCAACGAAAATCCTTTTCATTGCGAGCGGCAGCTTTGTGGACGTTGACTGCCTACAAGTTACCACAGCCAAAGCGGCAGCTCGGGGGCCAGGAGCGGACATTGCTGCAGCGGATTCAAAAAACGCATTCGAACTGAGTGACGCAAAAAAACGTTAATGCGAATACCAGCGAGTCGCGCCAGAACTCCTTTCAATATTCACTTGTTAAGAGTCGCCGTGTGCAATCTGCAATCCCAAATCAAAGCGATCGCATTCCCAGAAATAACTTAATCACACACTAGGTTTACGCCAAGAATCTTATAACCACTCCGGAAGTAAACCAGCCCTTCACTACCGAGCACTCTCTCCTTTTTTCGAAAGTTTGCATACACATAAAGTTGGTTGTCACTTGCTTGGGCTATCCAGTGTTCTGTCGCAAACCCTTGATCTATAACTTGTATCATTAATGAATCATCGACCCTGCCGTACTTATTCAGCAAGTTGAGAACAACCTTCCCTGTGCTTCTGTCTTTTTTATATTGATTTACTAGTACTGCATAGCTTTCGCTGCACGCGGCACTGATTGAGGGAGGATTGGATTCAACAGACCTGCCCGTCTGAGTCCAAAGGAGATCGAGGTTCTGATTCACGATTTCAGTAGTAACGCGTGCAAACGGGCGTTTGCGTAAGAAAATTGCAGCAGACCCCTTCGCGTCCAAGAACTTGGCTGTTACAGTGGTTTTCTCAGCGTACTCTCTTAACTCAGCGACTGCTGTTATCTGAGTATTGTTTTCCTTTCGCCATAGAACAGAGGCAACCACCTTTTTCCCGTCGACCACACCGGCTACCAGCACGCCTGTAAGCATATCCGAATAGAATCTAGTCAAGACTTTTGCCCTGTCGAGCCTCACTCCAAGCAATTCTTGCAGAGACATTTCGTAATCGGTGCCCGCAGCTAGTGTGTCTTGATTGTCACGAATATCAGCCAACTGCTCAGCATCACCGCCTGCGCGGGAAAACTCTGGGTGATCTTCGTGAAGTAGCTGTCCATTGATCAATCGAAACATCGAATAATCGAAGTCATCACGACCCCTACGTTCAATAATGATGAGGTCTTTGTCGACCGTGCGCATCTCGACCCCAATGCGACCACCGGACTTCATTGCCGAAAGAGGTACTTTTTGATCACCGAAATGAACCTGAAACTTTGAGTACGGAGAAGCGCTCTCGCTTACAGCCACACTCCGCGCATCTACGAATTCCTGGCTCACAAATACAGGCCCGCTTAAGTCCCCAACCCTCTGTATTACAGCCTCAATTTCATGGTCTGCCCCGGTTAGATATACCTCGTTTACCAAAAAATGGCTCCCAAGAGTCTGAGAGACACTCGCACCGGAGCTAAGCGTGAGCAACAATGCGCAGAGACCTATATATAGATGACTAGAGCAATACACTTTTTACTCCCTAATACAGTTGCCCAATGCTCTACCAGGTGACCTACGGGCCACAGCATATGCAGTACTCAAGTTGTCGGCTCTCATAGGCCGCCCCGACCCGGGAAAGGGGCAGTCGCAAACTCCGACATTGCTACCTACGGTGGCAATTGGGAAAAGCGCAGCGTGAATCGGAAAGGAGTATCTAGCCAAGCAAATTGCGCTCATAGACATTCAACACTGGTAGGTATTGACGAGGTAATTATGCATAGGCAAGTCTCGTGATTTAGGTACGGCTAATGGGCCAGAAGCGGACGACCAAGCCTAACGCCTCTCATAGAGCAGAGATGAGACCTCCGAACCGCGACACTGGATGTTCTTCTCTCCAATACATACAAAGTCGTTCTTGGTTAGTACACGCTGAGACCCAACGTTTTCAGTCATAACTTTCGCTATCACAATATCGCCCTTGGGAAACGCGTCGTGAGCCAGCATCATCTTGAGTGCTTGCGTGCAGATGCCCTTTCCCCAATATTTCCTACCAACCCAATATCCTATCTCTGTCTGGCCGGCACCGATTGACCAGTAAGAGACACAAGCTACAACCTTTCCATCCAACTCTACTGCCCAAGGTGTTCGATCAAGTGCTGAATCTTCCATAGCTATCCACTGAATAGCATCTTGAACGGTGTAAGGATATGGGATGTTGGATGTCCACCGCGAGACCTCGTAGTCTCCAACAAGATCCGCAACTCTTTCCGCGTCTGATAAGTTGAATTTCCGGAGCTTCATCTAACTTCCACGCGAATCTCGTCGATGTGGCTCTGTTTCATGGATAAAAATACCGTATCCGTCAATCGGGTGCGGTACGTGCGCCAGGTCGAGTGCACGCGCGATGCTCCCACGGTGATAAGAACTATGGTTCACAATATGGAAAAGTATCTCCTCCACTCTCAACATGCCGCGCTTGCCGTCAGCGAATACGAATGGAATCTCTTCTTCTAGGCTTCCAAGGTGTGAAACGTAGTGCTCATACCATTTGGCTGACAGCTTCAGTCTCAAGTTTAGTTCTCTGAAGACCGGAACAACATCTGTATTGGTACTTGGATGAGGAGGAGCATCACTGGTCAATCTACTTTTGAACAGCTCTTCAACAATTACGATGTGATTTATCTGTTGAAGGGCGAAGGCATAAGCTTCAGGGTGCTTTTTCTGGTCGATGGACTCGACAGCGTCTAGCGTTCGCTGATCTGCCCATCTCTTATAGTTGAACATTTGACGCAGCATGCAGCACTCCTAGTGCTTATCTAGCAACAGCATTCTTCGACCAGTTTACCTTTAATCTTGATTTGCGGTGGATATATGGGCGGAGTTGGCTTCAAATCTATCACCCACGCTGGAGACAGCTTTGGGGCCAGAAGCGGACGTTGATCAATCTTCTTTTATCGCTGACTTTATAGTCTCATAGATCATATCGATCTGGGGACAGAGGTATAAAATCGGATATCTATCGTTGCAGTCAGCGGGCACTCAAGCCTGCAAACTGTCTCTGCGGGCAAACGGGTCTACGCTGTTATAAGATTCAACTCGGAGCCTTCTGTGCGCTTGCAACGCCCTATGAATAGACAGCTCGCATCACCCCTGCTTGACGCTATCGCCGATGATGCCACCATCAATGCAGCCTTTGCCTGGCTCTGCAACCAGCGCAGTCGCTACCCCGCTAATGCCGATATTTGGCATCTGCGTTTTCATTGGCAGAGTCGTCGCCCCTCACTCATTGCGCAACTGCGCAGCGGCAACTATCAATTCAGACCGCAGCAGAGGCTGCTGAGTGCCAACGGCAAGCCCATCCACCTGTGGTGTGCCGAAGATGCCCTGGTACAGAAAGCGATGGCAATGGTACTGGGCCCAGCCTTGCCGGTCTCGCCGCGCTGTACTCACGTAAAAGGCCAAGGTGGCCTGAAGGGGGCGCTGCGTTGGTTGCGCGCTAAACTGCCGCACCATCAGTTTGTCTTTCGCTCCGACGTCAAGGGCTACTACGAGAACATCGACCACACCGTGTTGTTGCAACAGTTGGATGCACT
>JABSRR010000104.1 GCA_013215025.1 Pseudomonadales bacterium | reverse complement strand
GTGCTAAGCCAAAAAACCAACTTTGGCGAAATCCTGTTGCTTGACCAAAAAGGCCAGGTAAACGCCACCTTTTTACGTAATAATTGTCTGCATATTTTCATGCTACCGTCACTAATAGCCGCCTACCTTGTAAGACAAAAGCAGGCTCACCGCAAAGCCTTATTTAATTTCTGCTGGCGACTGCTCCCGTTTATTCAATCAGAATTATTTGTCGATATCAGCCACCAACAGCTTCAAGCACAGCTAAATCAATTACTGAATACCATGCTGACTGAAGGCTTGCTGCATCAAGACGGTGAGTTGATTATTGCGCAGCAACCTGAGACCGAACAGTTCTTTCAACTGCAATTGCTGGCTGGTTCAAGTAAGGCAGCAACCGAACGATTTTTTATTACTGCACAATGCCTTTTACACGCTGACGATTGGCATTATGACCAGCAGAGCTTAGAAAAAGACTGCATTGAATTAGCCAAGCAGCTAACGTTTATTCACCAATTTCATGCCCCTGACTTTTTTGATAAAAACTTATTCAATACATTTATCGCTCAACTCTGCGAAACCGGAGTTGTACAGCAAAATGCTGAAGGACTTTTGGCTGCGAGCAGACGTTTACGCCTATCGACAGCGCTAGCATCAAAGGTTTTAAGTGAATCAGCGCAACACAGCATTATGCAGCTTAGCTTCCAACATCACCAATAGCGCGCCTGTTAATCTTGGCAATAAAAAACCCCAAACAATTCAATTGCTTGGGGTTCTAATTTTGCCGAGCTGGGTCGATTGTTAGGATAGTGAGTAAGAAAAAGTTCTCCTTACTCACATACGCTTAAGCTTTCAAATTTTTAGCTTACAAACATCTAACCAATTGCAAATGCAATGTTTAGCAGTAGCCGTTTAATAATATCCGCAGCAGCTTTAAGACGCAGCGCGCAATAACATATTGCGGATATGGCCAATCGCCTTAGTAGGATTTAAACCTTTCGGGCAAACATTGACGCAGTTTTGAATACCGTGGCAGCGAAATACGCTGAACGGATCATCTAAAGCAGCCAAGCGCTGTTCTGTTGCAGTATCGCGGCTATCGATCAAAAAACGATAAGCTTGCAATAAACCTGATGGCCCAATAAAGCGGTCTGGGTTCCACCAGAAAGATGGGCAAGAGGTTGAACAACAAGCACAAAGAATGCACTCATACAAACCATCCAAATGTGCACGATCTTCAGGCGACTGCAGGCGTTCAATCGCAGGCGCTGGCTCATCGTTAATAAGGTAAGGTTTAATTTTTTCGTACTGCTTGTAAAACAAGCTCATATCGATCACTAAGTCGCGAATAACTGGTAAACCTGGTAGTGGGCGAACCACTAGATCACCGTTACCACAGGCTTCGGAAATTGGGGTAATACAGGCCAGGCCATTTTTACCATTGATATTCATGCCGTCAGATCCACATACGCCCTCACGACATGAACGACGAATACCTAACGTAGAGTCTTGTTCTTTAATAAGCTCCAATACATCCAAAACCATCAAGTCTTTACCTTGGGTATCAACTTGATAATCCTGCATATAGGGTTCTTGATCGGTTTCAGGGTTATAACGATAAACACTTACTTTTAACATAGATGGCAACCTCCCTAATAGGTACGAATCTTAGGTTCGAATGTATCAACCGTTTTTGGTTCGAAGTTAACGTCACGCTTGCTAACAGATTTATCCACTGGGAAATACAGCGAATGGCATAGCCAATTTTCGTCATCACGATCTTGGAAATCTTCCCGTGCGTGAGCACCACGTGACTCTCTGCGTTCTTCGGCTGCAATTGCAGTAGCTTCAGCAACTTCAAATAAGTTTTGCAACTCTAAAGCTTCGATACGTGCAGTGTTGAATGCACCTGACTTGTCTTCGAGTTGAATATTTTCAATTCGAGTGCGCAATTTCGCGAGTTCAGCAATACCCTCTTGCATGGTATCGCCACGACGGAAAACACCAAATCGAAGCTGCATAATGTTCTGCAATTCTTTTCGCAGGTCTGCAACTTTTTCACCCGAAGTTGAAGCGTTTAGCTTGTTTAAACGCTGCATCGATGCTTCGATGTTCGCATCTGAAGCATCATCGTGATCAATGCCTTCACGTAAGGCTTTTTCAATATATAAACCCGCTGCTCGACCAAATACAACGAGGTCTAACAGAGAGTTACCACCTAGGCGGTTGGCACCGTGCACAGATACACAGGCAACTTCACCACAGGCGAATAAGCCTTCGATCACCTGATCATTACCTTCAGCATCCTGTGTTAATGCCTGACCGTGAATATTGGTAGGTACACCACCCATCATGTAATGACAGGTCGGCACTACCGGAATTGGCACTTTAACTGGGTCAGCGTGGGCAAAGGTACGTGATAATTCACAAATGCCAGGAAGGCGGCTCTCTAAAACGTCTTCACCCAGATGGTCAAGTTTAAGATGCACATGATCACCGTCAGGGCCACAGCCACGACCTTCAAGAATCTCCATCACCATTGAGCGAGCAACAACATCACGACCAGCAAGGTCTTTAGCATTAGGTGCATAGCGCTCCATAAAACGCTCGCCATCTTTATTAATCAGGTAGCCACCTTCACCACGACAACCTTCTGTTACCAAAACTCCGGCACCAGCAATACCGGTTGGGTGGAACTGCCACATTTCAATATCTTGGACCGGGAAGCCGGCTCGCAAGACCATACCAATACCGTCACCGGTGTTGATATGAGCATTGGTAGTTGAAGCATAAATACGTCCAGCGCCGCCGGTAGCTAATACGGTAGCTTTCGATTTAACGTAAACGACTTCGCCGGTTTCCATTTCGATGGCGATAACGCCAACGATAGCACCCGCATCGTTTTTCACTAAATCAACCGCATACCATTCATTGAGGAATACGGTGTTATTTTTTAAGTTGCCTTGATACAGAGTGTGCAAAAGAGCATGACCAGTACGGTCAGCCGCAGCACAGGTCCGAGCCGCTTGACCGCCTTCACCAAAGTTCTTCGACTGCCCACCAAATGGACGCTGATAAATACGACCCTCTTCGGTGCGAGAAAAAGGAAGACCCATATGGTCAAGTTCAAAAACTGCCTGAGGACCGACAGAACACATATACTCAATGGCGTCTTGGTCGCCGATGTAATCAGAGCCCTTAACGGTGTCATACATGTGCCAACGCCAATCATCATTCGGATCGGCTGAAGCAATCGCACAGGTAATACCACCTTGTGCTGATACCGTATGAGAACGGGTAGGAAAAACTTTTGAAATAACCGCAGTTTTGTAACCGGATTGAGCTAGTTGAAGACCGGCACGCATACCTGCGCCGCCACCACCAACGATTACACCATCAAACGTTATAGTACGAATTGTCATCAATTAACTCCAAAGAATCTGGAAACCCCAAATGAGGTAGTAAAACAGTACAAGTGAATAAGCAGCTTGAAAGCCAAGGCGGATAAAGGTTGCTTTCGCGCCCATCATGCGAGAAGTCATATAATCCGTAGACACTGCCCATAAGCCAATCCATGCGTGGACGACAATGGCGAGGATAGTCAAAGATGTAAATGCCTTCACTGGCGTGCTATCAAATAAAGCTTTCCACTGATCATACGTCACATCAGCGTTAAGGATTAAATAACCTGCAATGAAAATTAAGTAAGAAACCAAGATGATTGCAGTCGTGCGCTGCATTAACCAATCGGACACTCCAGAGCGACCAAAACTTGTGACTTGCGTTACCATACCCAAACACCTGCTAATAACATTAATACAATCGCAACCACGAGTGTGATTTGCGCGCCTTTCTTACCGCCTTCAAGCGTTTCACCAATACCCAGATCCATAACCAGATGTTTTACACCAGCCGTAGCGTGATAAATAAAACCACATAGCACTAGCCAAACCACTAATCTCAACAGCACGCTGTTGGCCAATAAGCTTTGAGTCGCCGCAAAACTCTCGGCTGATGCCAATGAGCCATCAAGCAACCACAGTAAAATTGCTACGCCGGCAAAAATCGCGACGCCTGAAATTCGGTGTAGGATTGAAACATAAGATGTTATGGGCAGCTGAATGGTCCCAATATCGAGGTTGACAGGTCTGTTATCTTTCACGGCCTTATTTCTCGCTCTGAGTTTGGTTTCTTTATCAGCAACAACGTCATTGTTAGCCTAACGTTAGCTTGACAAAGAGTGAATGAAAATGGCGACCAGCAACAGCGCAAACAATACAATGAAGCTAAATCGTCATGACTAAATTAGCGCGGCATTATAGGGCGATTGTGGCCAAAACACAAACTCAGCTGACGCAATTTTCCCAACCTAATCAACAGCATAGAGCGAATTAAATGAGAATCAATTGCATTTAAAGCAGGCTTTTGCGTATCGCATCTGGTGCAGTTTTGACGAATTGCACAGCAATGGCGCAGATAACCCTGAAATGCATAAATTATAGCCAACAAACACTTACAAATGATTTATCAAGTAAGAGTTTCGATTGACATCAAGCGCTGAATAATTATAGTAGTCTCCTCACAAAATTTGACCTAAAAGAACATAACTTCGGCACCGTTTGCGTCAGTTTCATGAATTTTCGTTTAATATGCTAATTTCTAGCTTTTTTTCGATTATCCGTCACAAACACCCTTCATGCTGCCGATACTACTATTATTAGTACTCATATTCAGGAGTTGGTAAATGAGCGATATTAAAGCCACATTAACTATTGATGGCCAGGACCCTATCGAACTAAAAGTTTATAACGGTACCGTTGGACCAGACGTTGTTGATGTTTCACCATTAACGGCTAAAGGTTTGTTTACCTACGATCCAGGCTTTGTCTCTACCGCTTCTTGCGAATCTCAAATTACCTATATCGACGGTAACGCAGGCGTTTTGTTGCATCGCGGCTATCCAATTGATCAACTCGCTGAGAAAGCCGACTATCTAGAAGTTTGTTACTTGCTTTTGAACGGTGAATTACCGACTCAAGCTGAAAAAGATGAGTTTGATAACACCGTTCGCTATCACACTATGGTGCATGACCAAATCAACAAGATGTTTAATGGCTTTCGTCGTGACGCACACCCAATGGCTATCATGTGTGGTGTCGTTGGAGCATTGTCAGCGTTCTATCATGACTCTCTTGATATCACCAATGAACAGCATCGCAAGGTTGCCGCCTTTCGCTTGATCGCCAAGATTCCTACCTTGGCAGCCATGAGCTATAAGTATTCTATTGGCCAACCGTTTGTTTATCCTGATAACAGCCGTGACTACGCAGAAAACTTTTTACACATGATGTTTGGCAACCCATGTGAGCCATCGAAAATTAGCCCAACTATTGCTCGCGCGATGGATCGTATCTTTACTTTGCATGCTGATCACGAGCAAAATGCTTCAACCTCTACGGTTCGCCTTGCTGGCTCTACTGGCGCCAACCCATTTGCCTGTATCGCCTCAGGCATCGCAGCACTATGGGGACCGTCTCATGGCGGCGCTAACGAAGCTGTACTGGATATGTTAGAAGAGATTGGCGATGAGTCTCGAATTGACGAATTTGTTGCTAAAGCAAAAGATAAAAATGATCCTTTCCGCCTAATGGGCTTTGGCCATCGTGTTTATAAAAACTTTGACCCACGGGCTAAAGTAATGAAACAAACGGCTGATGAGGTATTGGCTGAACTTGGCATTACCGATGATCCGCTATTAAAAATTGCTAAGCGCCTTGAGCAAATTGCGCTGGAAGATGAGTACTTTATTGAGAAGAAACTTTACCCTAACGTAGACTTTTACTCAGGCATTATTTTAAAAGCGATCGGCATTCCAACCTCTATGTTTACCGTTATCTTTGCGGTTGGCCGCACGGTTGGCTGGGTTGCTCACTGGAACGAAATGATTGC
>JABSRR010000103.1 GCA_013215025.1 Pseudomonadales bacterium | reverse complement strand
ACTGCTTATTTAAAGCTGAAATATATCACTGAGTGCTGGCATTTCATCTAAAGTACCGCGAATGGATGCATTCTAAATAAGGCTTGGTCGAGATTCGACGGTCTTATGCTTCAGATGCCAGAAGCCAGATGCCAGATGCATCAACAAAGGCAAGCAATGGGCAGGATGTGCCCACTGCATAAGCTAGATTTTGTTATTTAAGCGCCTGATTCAGGATTGAGCTTGTGCTTGTGCTTAAACTTGAGCTTGAATAAGTCAGTGCTTAGTCCGGAAGACCCAGCACACGCTTAGCGATAATATTTAACTGCACTTCTGAGGTGCCGCCTGCAATAGTATGCGCATAGGTCAGCAAATGCTGCTTGCTCATACGCAGTTCATCTTCTGAAAAGCCATCGCCTTCCCAGCCCAATGCTTGAGTGCCGAGAATATCCATTACCAGCTGGTACTTGCGCTTATCTTCTTCAGTACCCTGATATTTAGCAATCATCGCAGCCATGCCAGCAAGCGGATCTTGATGAACAAACTCATCTACCACGCGGCTCATGGTAAGATCCATCGCCTCAGTATTAATGCCGTGCTGAGCAATGCGCTCACGCATCACGGCATCTGCAATTTTGCCGTCTGCATCAACGCCGATGTAGTTTTTTGCCAACTCATCGGGGTTGTCTTCATGACGTGCGGCTGACTCTTCGATCTCAGCCATCATGGCGCGTTCAAGTTCAAGCACGCGCTTTGCNACGGTCCAGCCCTTGTCAATTTCACCAATCACGTTGGCAACCGGCACCCGAACATTGTCAAAGAAGGTTTGGCAAAAATGCGCGTCACCGTTGGTTAATTCAATGGGCTTGGTAGTTACACCCTCGGTTTGCATGTCAAAAATAATAAAGGTGATGCCTTCACGTTTTGGTGCATCTGGATTTGAACGGACAAGGCAGTAGATATAATCCGATTCGTTGGCATACGATGTCCAAATCTTGGAGCCGTTGATAATAAAATCATCACCATCACGAACGGCCTTGGTCTGTAAGCCTGCCAAGTCAGAACCCGCACCGGGTTCAGAATAACCTTGGCACCAACGAATTTCACCACGAGCAATCTTTGGCAGATGTTCCAATTTTTGCGCTTCGGTGCCAAATTCCATGATGGCAGGCCCAGCCATCCAGATGCCTAGGTTGATATGCGCTGGACGCGCACCAATGCGTTTAAGTTCTTCTTTTAAGATAGCCTCTTCAGCGCCGCTAAGGCCTGCGCCGCCATGCTCTTTTGCCCAGCCTGGTGCGAACCAAGCTTTATCTCGCATACGTTCAAACCATAGCTGCTGATCGGCAGAATGAAATTCGGCATTACGGCCACCCCATGAGTGTTCATGCATAGCAGGAACTGGGCTACGCATGGATTCAGGGCAGTTTGTTGCTAACCATTCACGGGTTTCATGACGAAATTGTTCTAAAGCGTCCAAAAGACTATTCTCCTACGACTTGAGCTTGGCAATATCAAAAACGCGGCTATGATGCCTGAAAATAGGCTATTTTGCCAGTCAAAGAGGTTAAATCATGGATAAGTTCTGTGGGCTAAATGAAGACGGCAGAAATTATCGCAGTGGCCGGGTTTATTCGAGATATTAATTATTGAATCAATAGTTTATGGTTGTTTGCTAATGTTAATTCTCTTTATAGTCGATGTAGAACTGACTCATCCATTTACGGAACTTGAAGATAGGTCCATCGCCATCACATAGAATGGGTAAGGCACGGTAGATTTTGTTCTCCCAAATTGGCTTATCTTCTTCAAGTTGCTTACAAATATCTTTAATGATTGCCGCATGAACACCGCCTTGAGGAGTTTCACCATCGATCTTTTGCTGTGCAAAAGCAAAATTAACCTCACAGGTATCACGGTTAATCGGCGTCACATGCCCTAACTGCACGGTTTCACATATGCCGGTGTAGCGCACAAAGCCCTGGCCCGGGCCATTAGATACTGAGTCGATCACGCCATTAATGTCGCCCCGTGGTGTCGACATTTTTGAACGGAAAATGCCAAAGCGTTGATGACCTTCAAAACTGACCTCAGTATCGGGAAAGCTGGCCGTTTGATGCACGTATTTAAAATGCGCCGGATCAGAACCATTCTCTGCAATTTCTTGCATATGCGTATTCACAATCCATTTGAATCTTTTTAATTCTGACCATTGCTGACGCTCTTGATTGAGTTCTTTAATAGCCGAAACCGGATAATGCGGCGGCTCATCTGCCGGGTGATACCAGACAAATATACACTCATTCAGCTCAGTGACGGGCCAGCTTTTAATGCAGGGTTGTGCAGCAACTTTTGGCGGTATGCGTTTGGCATAAGGCACGTCAACGACTTGACCCTCAGCATTAATTTTCCAAGCATGAAAGGGACAGACAATGCTTTCCCCTTCTATTCTGCCGCCCTGCCCGGCCTCCTGATTGATGCCGTAGCCGAGATGCGCACCCATATGTGGACAGTAGGCATCAAGCACAACCGCCGCACCGTTTTCTGCGCGAAACAACACTAATTCCTGATCAAAATAATGTATGGGCTTGGATTCACCCACGGCTATTTCATCGGAATAGGCAACATGAAACCAGCCAAACGGCATGGGCATGGGAAACCGCGATAGTGCTGTGACGTCAGTCATACTTCACCCCCTGTGAAGTTAATCTCAGATCTTTTACTGGTCGAGCTTAAAGACTTTTACGGCGTTTTCACGCAGGAACTTAGGCCAAACTTCATCTTTGAACGGCACATTTGGCATATCTTTAAAGATACGATCCAGTGACAGCCCCATCGGGAAGTAGCCCGCATACATGATTTTGTCAGCCCCGCGTGAGTTAGCGTAGTCAATTATCGCCTTTGGATAATGTTTGGGCGCGAACGCAGAAGTGCTGTAATAAAGATTCGGGTACTTGAGCATTAATTTCCAGCATAAATCCGTCCATGGCTCTCCACCATGACGCATCACAACCTTCAACTCTGGGAAAAACCAACACACTTCGTCTAGATGTTCTACCTTTTGCGGCTCCATCGGTAAGCGAGGACCAGGCACGCCGACGGTTGTTACAAATGGAATATCAAGTTCAACACAGGCGGCATATATCGGATAGAACTTTTTATCATTTAACGGTACCTGTGGGCACAGTCCAGATGGGAAAGCAGTCACCGCTTTGATGCCGAATTCCTTGTGCATGCGTTTTATCTTACGCACCTCTTCCATGCCATTATTGGGGTTGCATTCATAGGAGCAAATAAATCGCTCGGGATAGCGTTTTACCGCCTCTTTTACCACCGCATTATGATCGTCGATGCCGGTCATCGCCTTTTCAATATTGAATTTATCCATCAAGCCAATGGTGTAAGCGATGTAGTCGTCTGTTTCTCCAGATGCAATCTCTGGAATGTCTTTGAACATATACTGTGCTGGCATTTTGAAAATCATCTGACTTTCTTTATCCATCAGTAATGGCTTCATAAATTCATACCATTGGCTGTTGTCGTCGCCCGGTACACTTAACATCAGGTCGATAATTTTGATATCGCTTGGCATTGCCATGGAACACTCCAATCCATATTTAAAAGTGCTTGCATGATAAGGTAAATTTGCTTGATGACAAGTGAAACCTTAGTAAAGCCCTTGATCTTAAGGTATTAACTAAAGTTCACGAGTCGTAAATTATCTGGTCGTGAGGGCGATAAATGCTTAAAATAGCGCGCTTTTAATAATAGATAGCCTTATGACTGCCGATACCTCATCTCGTGATCCGTCTCAATCTGATGTTGAGCATAACGATACCGCGCAAAAGTTAGCCACCCTAGCAGACATCACCGAGCAACTGCGTCAGCTACAAGAACAACTGGTGAGCCATGATATTAGCCTGAAAGATTTACAGTTACTGCAGCAGTCTCTTTCGACCAGCCAGCAAGCGCTGCAAGCTTATCAGCCACATGAGCTTGCCAATCATTTATTATCACGACCGATTGCGCATTTTAATTTTCCAGCCGGCCCCGATAACCCTAATGCTATTTTGCCTTACAGCCCCGTGACGGGTCGCTATAATGCCATTGCGCCAAACATTGATGTGCAATTCGATAAAGCGTCTAAGCAGATTACTGCCACTGTTACCTGCGGCAGACGTTTTGAAGGGCCACCGACATGCTTGCACGGTGGTATTATTGCCGCTATTTATGACCAGATTTT
>JABSRR010000102.1 GCA_013215025.1 Pseudomonadales bacterium | reverse complement strand
TATTCCGGTGATATTATCGGTTTGCATAATCACGGCACGATTCAAATTGGTGACACTTTCACGGTAGGCAAAGAGCTAAAGTTTACCGGTATTCCGCATTTTGCACCTGAGCTTTTTCGAAAAATTCGCTTAAAGGATCCGCTCAAAACTAAGCAGTTGCAAAAAGGTTTGCAACAGCTGGCTGAAGAAGGTTCAACACAGGTATTTTTTCCACTCAATTCAAACGATATTATTGTCGGTGCGGTTGGACAGCTACAGTTCGAAGTGGTGGCGTATCGTTTGAAAGATGAATACAAAGTTGAAGCGATATACGAGCCTGTCAATGTGCATACCGCGCATTGGGTTGAGTCGGATGACCCTAAACATATAGAGGCCTTAAGGCGCAAGCATAGTGATAATTTGGCAATTGATGGTGGCGGACACTTAAGCTATATCGCACCAACTCGCGTAAATTTATCACTGGCACAAGAGCGTTTTCCCGAGGTGCAATTTTTAAGCACGCGTGAGCACTAAGCTAGCGCAAAATAGCTCGACCTTAAAGCCGAAAATTTACTTCGGCCTGCCAATGTGGGCTAATGATTCTTGGCGTCAGCATTTCTACTCGCTTGGCTGCCTGCCTCAGCAAATGCTGGACGAATACGCTTCGGTATTTAATTGTGTTGAGGGTAATACCAGCTTTTACGCGCTACCCAGTGAGCAGCAAGTGCAGCGCTGGCAAACTCAGGTAGCTGAAGATTTTCGCTTTTGCTTTAAACTGCCGCGTGCAGTCACGCACACAAAATCCGGTTTTCAGTATGCACAGCTCGGCGAATTTTTTCAGCGACTCAGCCCTTTAGCTGATCGTCTAGGGCCATTTATGCTTCAGCTGCCGCCGCATATCAGTGCTGAGCATTTACCGCAGTTAGCCAAGCTTTTGGCACAATTACCCAGAGATTTTGATTACGCCTTAGAGCTAAGGCATAGCAGCTTTTTCGATGGCAGTGAACAACAGCAAAAATTACAAGCGCTTTGTCATCGCTTTCAGTTAAGTCATATGAGCTTTGATACGCGTGCCTTGTTTGATCAAAAAGCCGATGCTGAAGATCCATTTGTTAAAGATGCCAGAGCTAAAAAGCCACGCTTTCCAATTATGGTTAATGCGCAGGGGAAATACCCCAGTTTACGTTTTATTGGCTTTCCCTGGTCAAACCAGGCCAGTAAAGAGGCGGAGGCATTGGCCATCGCGCATAGTTTGAAATACTTTTCGCCGTGGATGGCGTATTTGGAGCAATGGTTAGGGCAGGGGAAAACCCCCTTTATATTCGTACATGCAGCGAACAATCAACAAGCGCCTCGCTTAGCCTATGCTGTTCATCGTGCAATTTGTGCAAGGCTACCATCGCAGCTCAGCCCTTTAGCTGCTACACCCTTTGATCAGGGGGCAGCGAGCCAATTCGATTTGATTTAGAAGATGGTGTCAGAAGAGACGGTGTCACAATAGCGCTGTGATTGCTTTTTCAAGAGACTTTGGCGAATCTTTAGGTGCAAATCGCTTGATGACCTCGCCGTCTTTATTGACTAAGAATTTGGTGAAATTCCACTTGATAGATTCAGTGCCTGCAATGCCCTTAGCCTCTTGTTTTAAAAAATTATACAGCGGGTGTGAGTTATCACCATTAACATCAACTTTCTCAAACATAGGAAAGCTGACGCCATAATTTAATTGGCAAAACTCTTGAATTTCTCCGTTGCTGCCGGGGTCTTGTTTACCAAATTGATTGCAAGGAAAGCCTAAAATAACTAGGCCTTGATCTTTGTAGCGTAAGTAAAGCTCTTCAAGCCCTTTAAATTGTGGGGTAAAACCACACTTACTGGCAGTGTTAACAATTAACATTACCTTGCCTTTATATTGATCAAAGGCTTCTTCAATGCCTTTCATTGATGTTGCTTTAAATGCATAGATTGCATCGCTCATATGCTTTCCTTAGATTTAGTAAAAGAAGGGAGGATCGTCTGCTTAAGGCTATACGAAATGCAGTACAAAAATCAAATACGGAAAATACAAGAAAATAGTTTATTCGCTAGGCGTTAAAAACCAGCGGTGATGACCGCTTAAAATCGCCGTCGACAGGCATTGCCAACATAAACAGCCATCAAAGATGTAACAATAGCTGCTAGGCTTGCGGTTGATAATCTGGCTAGCATGGCCAGATATTGCTTGAAATCACTTAGCTTAGGGTATAAATCTGCTATGATGAGGCAATTTTTTAGCAATGGTTTATCACAATGCCGAATAGTCATGGATTTCGTTTTCGCCGTTTACGCAAAAGTGCCGCACTGCGCCAGCTAGTTAGAGAAACTCATTTGCAGGTAGACGACTTCATTCTTCCTATCTTTGTTGAAGAGGGGCTTCAGCAGCGACTTGAGGTGAGCTCGATGCCGGGTGTATTTCGTTATCCTGAGCATGAGTTAGCAGAGCAAGTAAGCTTTGCTTGGAGCAAAGGCATTAAGGCGGTAATTTTATTCGGTGTATCTCAATGTAAAGATCACGCAGGCTTAGATACGCTGGATCATGATGGCTTAATGGCAAGAATGATTAAGTCAGCTAAGGCTGCATGCCCTGAGATGGTGGTGATTAGCGACAATTGCTTTTGTGAATACACTACCCATGGACACTGTGGCGTCTTGGACTGCTCAGGTGCAGATGTCGATAATGACTTGACCCTACAAAATCTGCAGCAGCAGGCGGTGGTTGCAGCACAAGCGGGTGTCGATATGATTGCGCCATCCGGCATGATGGATGGCATGATTGCCGCTATTCGAAGCGCTCTTGATAGCCAAGGCTTTAGCCATATTCCTATTATGTCCTACTCGACAAAGTTTGCCTCAAGCTTTTATGGTCCGTTTCGTGACGCGGTCGATAGTGAGTTCAAAGGCACGCGTGAAACTTATCAAATGGACCCTGCCAATGCAGCCGAAGCGCTTGCTGAGTCAATGCAAGATGAGCAAGAAGGGGCTGATATTTTAATGGTTAAGCCTGCGCTTGCTTATTTAGATGTGGTGAAATCTATAGCCGACAACAGCCGTAAGCCATTAGCGGTATATCATGTGAGCGGTGAGTATGCGATGGTGAAAGCTGCTGCAGCGGCTGGCGTTATTGACGAACAAGCCATTGTTTTAGAGACGCTGTTGTCTTTTAAGCGGGCGGGTGCAAGCTTGATTATCACATACTATGCCATCGAGGCGATTGATTGGCTCAGCGAACAGTAGAAATTTTCAAATAAGATAGATTATGTAATAAGTGTTAGCGCTATTATATGTATTAAGTTAAAGTGTTAGACAGAATGAGGTCTTGATAAAAAAGATTTATATCAAAAGCGGCCTTATCAAAATCTCTTTGTTAAAATAGTCATATCTAAAAAGTGCCAGTTTTTCTCTGATAGTAACGCAGTTTGTATCGCAGCTGCATAAGTTGCTAAATTCAGCCTTAGCGTTTAAATAACAGCTGCTTTAAAAACTGTTAGCGAAGCGTTTAACGCCTATCAAGAGGCTTTTAAACGCTGCATTTCTTCTGCTTCAAGTTTGTCAATGATGCTATCGAGCGTACGCGAAATTTTAGTGGTATTGCGAATCCACTCAAGCTTAGGCCATGTGGCTCGTTCACCGGCTTTAGCTAGCGATAAAATATCATCGTCATCAGGATTAGAAAAAAGCTTGGTAATATTAAGCTGACTGAAGTTCGGCGTAATATTGATATCAGCCGTGTAATCTTGCGAAACCATGGCATGCACCTGAGTTAAAAAATAACCCATAGCGGGCGAATTAAGATTGTCAGAGGTATGCTTTAAAACATTGCCGACAATGTTTTTAGTAGTTTTCGCCGATGTTTCAGTGATTAGCTGCAACATGGTTTTTTGTTTACCCTTGTCTGAGACAAATGGCATCACGTGAGGGTTAACTTGCGAGGCAATAAAGTGGTTCACACCGTATAGGCGTGATAGACGCTTTCCGGGTAAATCATTCGATAATGTGCCATCGACCCATTGACGTGAGGGGTTATAAGGTTGAGGCTCGCCATCATAGTTTTTCGCCGTTAAGGTTACTGCGGGGAATAAACCGGGCACGGCGGTAGAAGCTAATACACCCTTGCGAACAAATACATTCGGTGAGCTGGTGGCGTTAAGCATGCGAGACTCGTGATTCATGCGCTTTGGTGAAATCGTAATATTGATAGCGCGATGGGTTTTCTCGAATGCTTCTTCAAACGTGAGATCCGGGATAAACTTGGCCATTGACTCTTCTAAATGTGCACCATCTAACAACGCTTCGCCTTTGAAGAGCTTTTTCCAACCCATAAACTTCATCGCCTCATGACGAATAGTTTCAAGCTTAAAATACTCCTCTAATTCTTCATCATTGTGGGTGCCAACGACGGATGCAACCACCGAACCAGCAGAAGAGCCTGAAATAACGGTCGGCAAGATTTTTTGCTCGTGCATGGCCTTTACAACGCCAACATGAAACATACCGAAGTTCGC
>JABSRR010000101.1 GCA_013215025.1 Pseudomonadales bacterium | reverse complement strand
CAATAAGCAGTAAGTAGTAAGCAGTAAATAAAAAGTAATCAGCAACAGATAAGCCTCACAGTGCTAGTCTGTTTGACGGGCTAACTGTCTGTCTGATTAATCATATGGCATTTGGTATATAGTATTTAGCAACATCTATCCGATACATGATGTTAAGATACATTTAACGCGGATGCGTAAAGCTGCTGTAAAGCAAACAGATAAACAGTGTGTATTCAGCTGAATAATTTTGCAGCTAAGCCAATTAAGCCATGCATCACCCCAACCCATTGGAAATAAACCATGAGTTTTTTAGCCATATTGATCAGCCTAGCGATGTTATACAAGCTGGGTTCTATTTCACGCTTTCAACCAGACCAGTGGTTTTATCAATGGCTAGAGCTTTATCACGTTAATGAGCCGCTGACACTTTTACACGCATTGATTGCAGTGCTGTTACCAAGTTTTCTCTTAGCGCTTATCTATAGTCTGTTTGCTGGCTGGTTTTGGGGCTTAGCTGAGCTAGTCATATCGCTAGCGGTTATTTTATTTAGTCTTGGGCGCGGCGACTTTAAAGCCGTGCTAAGGCAATATGCCGATGCCTGTCAGCAGCAAACGGTCAAAGCTGATGACGCCAAGCAGAGTTTGATCGCCCTGTCGGATATTACATTAAGCGACGTCTCCTTAGCTGCGCCAGCGTCAACAAGCGCTGTAATGTCGACCAAACAACAATTCGCTAGCCTGCATTTACAGATTCGAGAGCAGCAGTTTTACTGCAGTCTTCAGCGCATCTTTGCGGTGATTTTTTGGTTTGCCGTATTGGGCCCGATTGCCGTATTTGCTTATCGGCTATTGGTTTTATATCTTCGCTATTATCAACAAATGGCTGACCAAGCTGATCAGCCATTAAGCAAGTCTGCAGCTTATCAGCTACTGCATCTGTTTGAGTGGCCAGTCGCACGCTTACAGGGGCTTTGTTATGCCGTGGTTGGTGAATTAAAGCAAACGTTTAGCCTATGGCTTTCGGTATGCTTGAATCCTTTTCTCTCTTCCTCTCGCATAACTGCATTGTTAGGTGCGTCAGCACTGAATTTGCAGGCGCAGTGGAACAGCGACCGCTATCTTGATGGCCGCTCTGAAGATGAGTTATATAAGAAAGCCGCAGATGAGGTGCGCCAAATGCTGGCTTTGTATGATCGTGCCTTGATGGTTGCGGTGATTCTGCTAGCTCTGTATGTGATTCTCTGATGGCCGTGTTTCACTGAGGGTAATCTGACTCTCATCCAAGATTGTATTGAGATCGAGAAAGTAAGACAGCAACTTTACAATAGCAGCGCCTGCCATGCTTATGCTGCAGGGCAGGTCTGTGACCATAGAAAGCTGCTTATAAAAACCTTGCCCTGGAACCCTCGCCATTCACCTCTTCTGAGACAACTTGAATAAAGCGCAGTTGTGCTTTATTCATTAGGCCCAGAAGCGTTTTTTAGCTAAGACGCGCCTTTTAGCTAAGACGCGCCTTAAGGTCAGCTGATTTAACCGCCCAGTTAATTAAGGCAGTTAACGCCCTTTGCGTATCAGCGCTATTGATGTCTCATCGCTGTAGAGGTTGTAGCGCGTCGGCGCGTCAGTATAAATTACTAACGCACCACAATATAAAACACCGCATTTTGTCGAATAATTCTTACCAACAGCTGAGAGGTGTTTGCTACTTGGCTTAAATCGGCCAGCGAGCTGATAGATTGATGATTTACCTCGATGATTAAATCACCAACCCGTAAGCCAGATTCACTGGCGGGGCTTGAAGGCGCTATCTGGCTAACTTGTAACCCCTTATCTGTTTGGCTAAAACTCGCACCCTGTAATTTTTCAGGTAAGCTTTGCTTGGCGGTTTGCTCGGGTTCGTAGCTTTTAATTTTAACCCGCTTGCTTTTTTCTTTGCCGTTGCGCAAAAAGCTAACCTCAACCTTAGAGTTGAGCTTGGCAAGACCGATAATATTGCGTAACTCTTGCGGGGTTTTCACAGTTTTGCCATCTATCGCAATAATGATGTCTTCAGCTGCAAGACCTGCGTCTGCGGCCGGGCTGTCTTCTTCAACCTTGGTGATTAATACGCCCTGCTGATCTTTATCGGTATTAAATGCCTCTGCCAGTGCAGGTGTGAGGGCCTGTATATAAATGCCTAAGCGGCCTCGTTTGACTTCACCGTGCTGTAAAATTTGTTCGATACTGTGTTTGGCCATATTGCTTGGTATCGCAAAACCAATACCAACGTTGCCACCAGAAGGCGCAAGAATTGCCGTATTAATACCAATTAACTCGCCGCGCAGGTTGATTAGCGCGCCGCCTGAGTTGCCGGGGTTAATCGAGGCGTCGGTTTGGATAAAGTTTTCATAACCCTCAATGCCAAGGCCCGATCTTTCAAGGGCACTGACTATACCAGTTGTAACGGTATGATTAAGGCCAAAGGGGTTGCCGATCGCGATGGCAAAATCGCCCACTTCAAGCAAGGATGAGTCTGCGAGCGGCAGCGCTTGCAAATCTTTAGCCTTGATGCGCAACACAGCAATATCGACATCGGGGTCAGAGCCAACCAATTCGGCTTCAATTTGTCGCCCATCGCTTAGGCCAATTTGAATTTCATCGGCATTTTTAATCACGTGATAGTTAGTAATGACCGTGCCTTGCTTCGCATCAATAATAACCCCAGAGCCGGCGCTAGAGGCTTGGCGCTGTTGCGAGTAATTTTTGGGCACGTTAAAAAAACGTCGAAAAAACGGGTCATTGAGCAAGGGGTTATTCACGGTTTGGGTGCTAGTCACGGAAATATTGACTACCGCGGCTTGTGTCTGCTTAACCAGCGGGGCTAAGGAGGGTAGGCGATTGCCCTGACTGTCGGCACTGGGCAAAAAAGCGTGGCTTGGCATGGCTGTCAAGCTTAAAGCGAGGCATAAAATAATGCTTGTTAGCGATAGCGACTTAGCTTGCAATGGAGAAAAAGGTTTAAAAGGCGTTTGAGGTAGTAACCTAGATAGCGCTGTCATGCTGGCTCCTTAACAACAGATAGACAATTTTATAGTGCTAAATATGTTTTTTGAAAACACATTATTCATGGCATTAATATTGGATAACTGGCAGAACAAAAAGTTTCATAAGTTTTGAACATTTTTACGTAAACTGCTGTATTTTTGATTTCAGCTAGGCCTTACTGATTATGCCATCATGTCTTTTGCTGCAATCTTAACTGATTTTAAGCTCTCTGCCTGATTACGAGTGATAGGCTCATGGCTTATTGTCGTATAGTCAGAGTATTTACAGGCCTTTGATTTTATTGATGAATATGCCGCTACATCTTTGCAGTGGCTAATTATTCGCAGTGGCTCAGTAGCTTTGCTTGTTACATTCTCCATCGCTTGTGCGGTATTTATCTGCGCCGCAAGTTTGGATATTGTGCTGACAGCAGTGCATGCAAGTGCTATTGGGGGTAGCTCTAGCTAGGCTGTAGCTTAGCTTTAGTTCGGCTATTGCTTGGCTGTTGCTTGGTTTTCACCTCGCCGCTCACTGCTTTACAGCAATGTAACTGAAGCGAGACAAGCTCACTGTAAAATCTGACTGTAAAAATCATGCATTTTTTGCTAAAATCTGCGCCCGATTTTGACGAAAATGTATATTTGGCATGAAAACTGTGCAAAACGCTTTCATGCTGTTGATATAAATTTGTATAGGAATACCCGCAATGGCAGAAGTTCAAGTTAAGCGTTATCCCATGCCAATCCCTTTTGGTTGGTACGGTGTTGCATATTCAGACGATCTCAAGGTTGGAGAGTCACGCCCGATTAAATACTTTGGTAAAGAAATGGTGCTGTTTCGCACTGAATCTGGCGAAGCGGTTGTGTTGGATGCCTACTGTCCACATATGGGTGCACACCTCGGTTATGGTATTAATGCTGAAGCTGGCCAAGGCGGTCGTATTGAAGGCGAAAGTATCGTTTGTCCATTCCATGCCTGGAAGTTTGATAACCGCGGTTTTTGTACCGACGTACCCTACGCGAAGAACGTACCGCCAAAAGTAAAAGATAAGCAGTGCATTAAGTCGTATCACGTCACCGAGATGAATCAGATCATCTGGGTGTGGTACCACCCTGATGAGGAGCAGGCGCCACTTTGGCAGGTTGAATATAACGAAGAAGCGAATGATCCGAATTGGTCTGAGTTTGAAAAGTATGAGTGGACGATAAAAACGCATCCACAGGAAATGGGTGAAAATGCCGCAGACCCTGCACATTTCCGTTATGTGCACGGCGTTGCTACCTTCCCTCAGTGGGAGTCAACCCAAGACGGGCATAAAACCCACGGTATTCAGCGTGCTGATATGCAAACGCCTAAAGGTACTATCAAGGGTGAGATTCACACCAATAATGCAGGCCCAGGTCAAACCTGGACCCGTTTTAAAGGTATTGCTGAAACCTACTTAAACGGNCTTATTACGCCTGTTGATGATGAGACCGTTCACGTACGTTTTGCCTTTTCACAGCCATTAAAAGACGGTAAAAAACCTGAGGGTGGCGTTGAGGCTGCGATCATTGGCGATATTCGCAAACAGCTGCGTGAAGACACGCCGGTTTGGGAAAATAAATTGTATCGTCCGCTACCGATTTTATGTGATGGTGATGGCCCGATTCATAAATTCCGTAAATGGTACGCGCAGTTCTACCATGACTTTGAAGGTAAGCTATAAGCTTTGTATGAATGTAGAAGCAGGCTGACTTTGCCTAAGCATCTTAATTAATACCCGCAGCTGCGGGTATTTTTTTGCCTGTCGATAGCGGTGTGAGTATTACGACTTATCTTGGCGAATGATTTGGTGGTATTGTTGGCGATAGTTTTTAATCGTTGGTTCATAGCTGTCTGCTGCAATGTCGCGACGCTCAAACACCAAACGCGACAATTCAATACTGGCCTGCAAATTTTCAGAGACAACCTCATCGGCACCGAGTGCCAGTAGGTTTTGGCACTGAATCGCATTATGGCCGCGAACAATGACATAGGCTGCCGGTACTTTGGCTTTTAATAAGGCAACCAGCTCTTCTGCCGCGTTGAAATCATTAATGGTAATAATGACCGTGCTTTCTTCGGTAATCTCTAAGCTAGAAAAGATTTCGGCTTTACGCACATCACCGTAAAACACCGGATGTCCCGCATCCGACGCCTGTTTTACGATATCTACGTCAGCATCTACCGCGATATATTGCAAGCCATGCTGCTGCAGCATGCTGCCAATGCGCTCGCCGACGCGGCCAAACCCCGCCAAGATGATATTGTCATGCTCACCTTGCGGCGCCTCAGTCACTAATAATTGCTGCTTGCCGGAAAAATGCAGTGCGATGCGCGCCAGCAGCGGGGTAAGCACAAGGCTGCAGAAGACAATCAGCACCAAAGATTGATAGAGACTGTCGTTAAATAAGGCGTATTTAGCGGCGGTGGCAAAAATCACTAATGCAAACTCACCAGATTGGGCCAATAAAAAAGCGCTGGCAAAGGCTTGATACTGACTTAGCTTAAACGCTCTTGCTAAAGGATAAATAACCCCGAATTTAATCAATAATAGGCAAGTCAAACCGCAGGCAATGAGCACAGGTTCATCAGCAAAGGTGCTGAAATCTAGCGTTAAACCCATAGCAATAAAAAATAAGCCCAGCAGGATACCGCGAAATGGCTGAATTTCTGCAGTAATTTGGTGCCGGTATTGGCAGTCGGCAACGAGCAAGCCGGCTAAAAATGCGCCCATTTCCATGGATAGCCCAATAGACTGGGTTAAGGCTGCCATAGAGATCACCAATAACAGTGTGGTTGCGGTAAATATTTCAGAGTTGCCACTGGCGGCAATATGGTTGAGCGCGGTTTGCAAAAACAATCGACTGCAAAATATGACGGCGATTAAAATCGCCAGCCCTTCAGCAATGGCCCACAGCATATTAATACCGGGTTTGACATCTGGCGTGGCGATAAAGCTAAGCATGGCTAAAATCGGCACCACNGCCAGATCTTGCATTAGCAATATAGAAAACGAGGCCTGCCCATAGGGTTGGCTCAGTGCACGCTTAGCAATTAACATCGGCATAACAAATGCGGTAGATGAGAGCGCAAGCGTAGGGCCTAGCACAAGAGCAGTATTCACGTTTATATTCTGACCCAGCATGGGTAGACCAAAATAACACAGCAGTCCTAGGGCAAGACCACAGATCAAAATTTGCAGACTGCCAAGGCCAAATACCCAGTGTCGCATGCCCCATAGCTGGTGAGGGTTGAGTTCCATGCCAATCATAAACAATAAAAATACGATGCCGAATTCAGACAGATGATGAATGGTTTCACTGGCTTGAATTAAATTCAGCGCGGAGGGCCCAAGCAGTAGGCCGACCAGTAAGAAGCCGGGTATGGCACCCAGTTTAATGCGTTCGGCCAGCGGTACGATGATCACGCCGGCGGCTAAAATAATAATAATATCGGATAAGCTGTTCATAATTTAGGCTAGCACCGCAGCGCTAATTCACTTGTACATCATAGTTAATAGGCGCAAAATACGCGCCGATCAAACCGTCGATAATCGCATTGATGGTGACCGTTTGGCAACTTTTTGACAATCTAAAGGGTAGGCAATTATGCGCGCAGCGCCAAATTCACAGCTAACTGACGATTATCTGCTGCGCTTTAGCGGTATTGCCAGGCTATATGGTCGTCCAGCCTTAGAGGCCTTGGCCGCAGCACATTTTGTGGTTGTCGGCTTAGGTGGCGTGGGTAGCTGGACTGCCGAGGCATTAGCACGCAGTGGCGTTGCCACCATCAGCCTGATCGACATGGATGAGCTGTGTATCAGCAATATTAATCGACAGCTTCCTGCCTTGACCTCGACGGTTGCTGAATTAAAAAGCGAAAGCTTGGCCGCCCGGCTGCGTGATATAAACCCCGAAATCACCGTACATTGCATCGATGCATTTTTAGCGAAAGACAATATTCGCGAATTGATTGTGCCTGAACAAGATATGGTGATTGACTGTATCGATGCCGCATCGGTGAAATCAGCGCTGATCGCCTATTGCTCAGCGCGTAAAATCGGTCTAGTGACAGTTGGCAGCGCCGGTGGAAAAGCCGATCCTCGCTGTGTTACCAGTAATGACCTTAATCGCACCAGTGCCGATCCGATGTTGGCAAAAGTCAGGCAGCAGCTGTATCGCTGGTATAATTTTTCACGTGACCCCGGACGTAAATTTCGCATTGAAGCGGTGTATTCGACGGAGCAGGCGGTTTTTCCTAAACCCGATGGCAGCGTGTGTCAGCAAAAGTCGGCGCTTGAGGGTGAGGTGAAGCTGGATTGCAGTGCAGGTTTTGGTAGTGCAACTATGTTAACCGGCACTATGGGCTTTGTTGCTGCTGAACGCGCGATCCAGCGTTTCTTGATGCGCCAGCAACAGATTCAGCAGCAGACTCAGTAACAGGTCTAAAACCAAAGTCAGAAAAAATGAGGCGCTGAGTCAACAGCTTGAGGCTGACTAACAACGACTTAAAGTCGCGCCTGAACGGATTTTATAGCTTGTTTGATGCCATTGCTGCGAGAAGGGCTAAGGTGAGCTTCTAAGCCCAGTTGTTGAAAAAATTCATCAAGCTGAAATGTTTTGATTAGCGCTGCAGGCTGGCCTTGCCATTGCTGTAAAATCAGCGCAAATACCCCCTTGAGAATGCGACTCTCACTGTCGATAGAAAACCAAAAGCGGTCTTGATTTGCATAGGTGTCTAGCCACAGTTTAGCGCTGCAGCCAGGCAGTAAATAAGCAGCTTGGCGCAGCTGCGGCTTTTCTTCAACTTGTTTAGCTAGCGATAAGATAGCGGCATAACGCTGTTGCCAATGATTCGCCTGCCGCACAGCGCTGCTGTCGAGTTGCGAGAGTTCGGTGAATTGCGGCTGCATTAGCAGGGCTCTAGTTGAAATAAACGAAAGAAATTTTGCCATAGCTGGCTGGCGAGCTTGTCTTGATCAACCGATAATAGCGATGCCGCAGTGTTGGCAATCTGGCTGATGGCAAGTGGCGTGTTAGCCTGGCCCTGTTTGCCAAAGACTGGCATCGCCGGTGCGTCAGTTTCTAGCAGTAGCCGGTCGAGTGGCAGTTTTTTTAAGGTAGCACGGGTTTTTTGCGCACGAGGGTAAGTAATAGTGCCGCCAATGCCGAGGTAAAAGCCGGCATCAAGCCAGGCTTTCGCTTGCTCATAGCTGCCGCTAAACGCATGTACCACACCAATATTGTCAGAATCGAGTTGTAGTCGTTTCACCTGATGCAGAATTTCAGCCTGACTCTTGATGTTGTGAATGATCATTGCTTTACCGCTTTGCTTAGCTACTTCACAGTGTATTTCAAACACCGCCTGCTGCTGCTGATAGTGATTGTCGTGAGCATGTTTCTTGGCAAACACTTTATCTAAGCCGCACTCGCCAATGGCAATGGCATTGTCTTTAGTGGTCAAAAATTGCTGCTGCAGCTGATCCAAACAGTCAGATATCAGCCTGTCATTAGCATTGTCAACATTGCTGTCAATATTACTA
>JABSRR010000100.1 GCA_013215025.1 Pseudomonadales bacterium | reverse complement strand
AATAACCTCAGCTATCGAGCACAGCTAAATCCTGCACTTAAAGTGGCATTCTCGCTGCTGGCGCTGCTGCAGTTCGCCTTGCATGGTATCGCTGATGCAATGCTATCAGCCTGGCATCACTTAACATCCTTGGCGTTTGCACGCACCAAGCCTTACCGTCCAGTGTTAGCAGGCTCGCTTTTCCTACCTGATCAGCCCTATGCATTCTGACGCATCAGCTGCACCTGCAACATCACTGTACGATTTAATCATTATCGGTGCGGGCTGCAGCGGCTTAGCATTGGCCAGAGAGCTTGCGCAACAGCAGTATCGTGGCAAAGTGCTGATCTTGGATGCAAAGTCCAGGTTTGTTGATGATCGCACCTGGTGTTACTGGGCCAAACCTACCAGTCCTTGGTTTCATATGGCCGAGCAGCGCTGGTTTAGCTTGCAATGTTCGGATCATAGTCAGAGCGTCACAACACAGCTGCATCGCTATGCTTACTGCCGCCTTTCGGCAATCGCCTATTATCACTATGCCTTAGCACAGCTTAAGGCTGACAATTTTTGCTTGCTATTAGATCATGCGGTTAAGCAGATACGCCTTAAGGCCGTGCCCCACCACTTATCACCTAACCACTTATCGCCTAACCATTTTTCGTCTAAGCACTTATCTAAAGATGCTTATCAAATATTGACCGAGTGCGGCAAGGTCTACCATGCTGCTGCCATCATCGACTGTCGCGCGTCAGCCCTGCAAGCCGTTCAAGCAAACTATTATCAAAGTTTTGTCGGGCAACAGCTGTTGCTTAAGCACGCTATCAAAAAACCGATGGCAGTGCAGTTGATGTCACAGTTGCAAAGTAGTCAGCAACAAACGCAGTTCATCTATGTGCTGCCCATTAGTGAGCGGGAGTTATTGGTCGAACCAACGGTGTTTGGCGCCTCGCCGGTGAGCCCTCAAACCTTACTGCCGCAGATCAATCAATGGCTGCACCAGCAAGGTTTGACGGTGCAGCAAGTATTACGGCAAGAGCAAGGTGTGTTGCCAATGGGCCAGCTAGACTCAGCTCAATCTGCTTGGCCCGTTGCAGGCATCCAGTCTGGTGCGTTGCGTGCATCAACCGGCTATGGCTTTTTATCCATTCAACAATGGGCAGTGGCGGCGGCCGCGGCTTTTATCCAACAAGGATGCTTTAATACCAGCACAGTGCGCCAGACGACAGCAGACAAACTTGATCGTTTATTTATTCGTGTCTTAGCGGCACAGCCTGAACGAGGCGCAGCTTTATTTATGCAGATGGCGATGGCACTGCCCGGTGACCGATTTGCTCGATTTATGTCAGAGCAGGGACGCTTAACGGATTGGTTGCGTGTAATTGCTGCAATGCCTAAATCCCTATTTTTGCAGCAGTGCAGTAAAGACTTATGGTATCAATCATGTACAGTGCTTGGCTGGTCAAGCGCGCATAGTCAGGATGTTTCGCCTGAGCTTAATGCATACACCTTGCAGCCTAAGCCTAAATCATCTCATCATAGTCATGATAGTTAATCGTTTGCGCCAGCATCGCTTGATGCTCGTCCTATTGCTGGCCTGCGTTTTCATGCTGCTGCCTGAACAGCTTGCGAACATTCTGGCTATGGCGTTCATTGTGTTAGTTGGCCTGCCGCATGGTTTACTCGATCCTTGGTTGATCAACAAGGCGTGGTTAGAGCAAAAATCCACAGCGCTGGCAATTCTGGCGGCTTATACAAGTGTAGCATTAGCGTTTGCGATATTCTGGTGGTTAGCGCCAACCATCGCCTGTGCATTATTTATATTGATATCGGCACAGCATTTTGGCCAAGACCTAGCAAGCAGCGGTCTCTCTGGCTGGCAACAAGCAAGCTTGGGTCTCGCCATTATTGCCTGGCCAATAGCATGGCATCCGCAGCAAGCGCATCTCATATTTGAGCAGTTGGGCGTTATCCTGAGCATCTCTCAGCTCAGTGTCCTCGCACTGCTGTCTATCTTGATAGCAGCGTTGATACTGCTTGTTGCGAAGATGAAAAGTAAAACGCGGTTTGATCTTTTGCAGCTTCAGTTATGCCTAGCGATAGTTGCGCTGCTCTGCTCACCCTTCGTGTATTTTGCACTGTATTTTTGTTGCCTGCACAGCTGGCAACATTTCAGCCAGCATCAACAGCTCTGTCGGCAGCTATTGCAATCATCGCCCTGGCCATTGTTACTGCTGTTTGTATTAACCATGCTATTGTTAGGCCTATCGACAATATTATTTTTGAGTGAGGCTAGGCTCTTGCAACAGGCAAGCATAGCGGGCATATTTTATCTTTTAGCGGCGTTAACCATGCCGCATATGATCGTAATTTGGCGTTGGCAGCAGCGTCGTTAAGTATGCCGTGCTATGAAGCAGGCTCTTTATAACAGCGCATATTTCTTAGGGCCTTTTTAATATAAATACCTCGTGCCTAATTGCAGTCTCGCTTACACTGTAGCGATTATTAATTACTGGGCCAGCCGCCGCCTTTTCGGCATGGCTATTGCAGTCCTCATATAGCATGGATACCGCTAGTCAAAACTTTCTTCAACAACATCAACTGACAGATGCCTATTTACAGTGCGCCGAAAAAAATTTTGGTGCATTACTTTCTGCAATATGCACCAAAAAAGTGAGTGGTGAGACCTTGCTTGTCGGTATAAACGGCAGTCAAGGCTCAGGCAAATCCACATTGGCCGATTATTTAGTGCTGCAGCTTGCCAAGCAAGGCTGTTCAGCGCTTGCCATTTCGCTGGACGATTTTTACCTTAGGCAAGCGGCTCGTAATGCATTAGCTCAGCAAGTTCACCCCTTGTTAAAAACCCGAGGCGTGCCCGGTACGCATGAGCTGCAGCTGGCAATCGATACCCTGCAAGCGCTGAAGTCGCAACAAACTACTAGTATTCCTCGCTTTGATAAGGCGAATGACGATCGCTATGCGCAAACGACCCTCGTTAATGCGGTGGATGTTGTTATCTTTGAGGGCTGGTGCCTGGGGCTGGTACCGCAGTCTGAGGAACAGCTGCAAGTCGCCATCAATGCGCTTGAAGCTGAGGAAGACAGTGATGCGGTATGGCGGATGTTTGTTAATCAACAGCTAGCCGATTACCAAGCACTGTTTAAGCAGATCGATATTTTGGCTATGCTGAAAGCCCCGAGCTTTGACTGCGTCGCGCAGTGGCGGATTGAACAAGAGCAAAAGTTAAGCCAGCGCAGCAGTGGCAGTAAAATTATGAGCGCGGCGGAGATTCATCGCTTTGTGCAGTTTTTTCAGCGTCTCACAGAGCATAGTTTAGCGACGCTGCCCGATAGCGCCGATTTTGTTTACTGCATGGACGCTTCGCGACAAATTATTCAGTTTCAACAAAATACGGCAACACAGTTGTCAGATGCACAATCGGCGGGTCTAGAATGACATTCCCTGAAACCGCACCGCCAATCGATCTTGCAGCTATCCAACAGCTTATCTTTACCGACCTAGACGGCAGCTTACTTGATCATTACAGTTATAGCTTTGCCCCAGCATCCAGCGCCTTAAGTGATTTGGCGCTGGCCAATATTCCAGTGATATGCAGCACCAGTAAAACCTTTGCCGAACTGCAGCAAATTCGCGCCGAGCTTGCCAATGCTCACCCTATGATTATTGAAAACGGTGCAGCCTGTGTTATTCCGCAGGCTTATTTTAGCGATCAGCTGCTGCAGCAGCACTCGGCCAAGCGTCAGCAAAATGACTATAGTTATCTCTGTTTTGCAAAGCCGCGTGCACATTGGGTCGACATGTTAGCGGCATTAAAAGCCGAGTTTGACGGCTGCTGGTTAAGCTTTACTGAGCTTGGCATCGACGGCATTATGCAGGCAACGGGACTCAGCGCCGAGCAAGCGGCATTGGCTAATCAACGCGAGTTTAGCGAACCTCTGCTATGGCAAGGCGATGCTGCGCAGCAGCAGCGTCTAATTGCTCGCCTGCAGGCGCAGGGCGCGCATGTCCTGCAGGGTGGGCGGTTTTTACATGTTTCCGATGCCTGTGACAAAGGCAAGGCAATGCTGGCCTTATCAGCGCTGTATCAGCAATATAGCAGTCAGCCGATTAAAAACTATGCGCTGGGTGATGGCTATAATGATTTACCGATGCTATACGAGGCCACTTATGCAGCGTTAATTCGCTCGCCAGCGCATGATCTCCCAAAGCATCAATCGCAAGCATCGATATATATTACTGAGCAAACCGGGCCACAGGGTTGGGCAGAAGCTGTCAAGCATTGGCAGCTGATTTAGAATAACGATAAGGATTAAAAATATGGCAGATTGCTATCAGAACGGAACTATCACGACCCTGCATAATTTAGGTTGTCGTGCATATACAGACATGGAACAAGAGTTAGTTGAGTTTAGCCGCAAACGACCAATGGGTTTGTTGTTGCCATCTCTTTATTCCGAATTAGAAGGCGATGCTTTGCCACATATTGTTAACGAGTTGGCTACGGTGCCGTATCTTGAGGAAATCATTATAGGCCTCGACCGTGCCGATGAGCAGCAATACCGACACGCCCTGCAGTTTTTTGATAAGTTGCCGCAGCGCCACCGCGTATTATGGAATGACGGCCCAGCTCTTAAAGCGCTTGATGAGGAGCTTACCGCATTAGGCGTGGCACCCAAAGAGATGGGTAAGGGGCGCAATGTATGGTATTGCATGGGCTATTTTCTAGCTTCATCACGTGTCGAATCGATTGCCTTACACGACTGCGATATCTTAACCTATGATAAATCGCTATTAGCCAAGCTGCTGTATCCTGTGGCCAATCCGCAGTTCAACTATATGTTTTGCAAGGGCTATTATAGCCGCGTTGCCGACGGCAAAATCAACGGCCGAGTCTGTCGTTTATTAGTGACACCCTTATTGCGCGCGCTAACAAAAATATTTGGCGAAATGGATTACCTGCAATATATGGATAGCTTTCGTTATTCCTTGGCCGGTGAATTTTCATTTCGAAAAGATGTGCTAAACGATATTCGCATACCCAGTGATTGGGGTCTAGAAATCGGCGTGCTGTCAGAAATGTACCGCAACTATTCAACAAACCGTATCTGTCAGGTTGATATAGCTGATATTTATGATCATAAACATCAGCATTTATCCAAGAACGATGATAACGGCGGGCTATCGAAAATGTCGATTGATATCTCAAAGGCGCTATTTCGCAAACTGGCTACCCAAGGCAAAACCTTCAATCTTGAAACCTTTCGCTCAATCAAAGCAACATATTTTCGCATTGCTTTAGATCTTATCGAAACCTACCATAACGATGCGAT
>JABSRR010000099.1 GCA_013215025.1 Pseudomonadales bacterium | reverse complement strand
CCCACTTCGGGCAATAGTGGCAATATGCAAACCACCATGAGCGCTGGTCAATCAAAGTTTCAGTTTATGACGGCGACGCCAGTTGATGACGACAGTGTCACAACATTAATTGAATGGGACTGGTTTAACACCGATAACAGTTCAGATTTTCACTTAACGCAAATCTGGGCTGAGTATAATGGTCTCGGCGGCGGACAAACCTTTTCGGTGTTTATGGATATTTCAACCTTTCCAAACACCTTAGAGTATTGGGGCCCCAATGCGATGGTGTTTGTTCGTCAGCCACAGATACGCTATACCATTGATTTGCCGGATGCACATAGCGTGGCGTTTGCGATTGAAAAACCAAGCTCAGCTATTGAGGGTGTCGATAGCTGCGCCAGCGGTAATGACTGTAAAGACTATACCATCATGCCAGACTTTACCGCACACTGGCGCGCCGAAAGCGACACGGGACATTTTCAAATAGCCGGTATTATTCGTCAGCTGGGTTATCAGTATGACGACGATACTACTGAAACTACGATAGGTTACGGTATCAACCTTACTGGCTCCATGCAGTTTTTATCCTCTAACACCCTGTCAGCGGCGTTCACTGCTGGTGAGGGTATAGGGCGTTATATTAACGATTCGAGTTTTACCGACAGTGATGCTGTAATTCAAGCGGATAATAAGATCAAAGCCTTGCCGGTTTGGGGCGCGTTCGCATTTATTGATCATCAATGGAATGATAAAACCTCCAGTTCGATTGGCTATGGCTATCTTGAAGTTGATACGCAAGATGAGCAGAGCGATAGCGCTTTCAAACAAAGCGATTTTTTTGTCACCAATATTCTTTATCAGCTGGCTAAACCGGTGCAAATCGGCACCGAACTGCAGTGGGGACAATTTGAACAAAAAAATGGTGACTCTGGCGATAACCTGCGTTGGCAGAGCTCAGTAATTTACCGCTTTTAATCAGGAGATCAGCATGAAAAAACTTCACTTTAGCATTATTTTTATTATTGCAATTCTGTTTCAATCGCACACGGTCTTCGCTGAAGGGCAGCTGTCCGCGTTCACCGAGAGCTCGACAGCAGTTGATCTGCAAGCACTGGTTGAAAAAGTACATAAGCAGTTCGCTGACGTTGATGAAGGGAAAAATCCCGACTATATCCCTGCACTCACCATCCCGAGCCCATCGTTATTTGCGGTTAGCATTGTCACCGCAGATGGGAAAGTTTACCAAGCTGGCGATGTCGACCATACCTTTTCGATTCAATCGATCAGTAAAGCCTTTAATCTCGCAGCGGTGATGCAGCAGCAGGGCGATCAGGTGGTTGTTGATAATATAGGGGTTAACGCAACNGGCTTACCGTTTAATTCGGTGATGGCGCTNGAGCTACATGATGCTCGTTCAGTAAACCCATTGGTGAACGCNGGTGCGATGGCGCAAGTCAGCTTATTAAAGGCGAAAAGCCCGCGGCAAAAATGGAGTATGATCCAGTCTAATCTTGAGGCTTTTGCCGGTCGCGACCTTAAAGTAATCAAAGATATTTATAAATCAGAAACCGAAACCAATATTAAAAATCAGGCACTGGCCAGATTACTGGCCAATTATGGCCGTTTTTATGACGATGTTGAGGAGTCGGTCGATCTGTATACACGCATGTGTTCGGTCGGCATCACTACGGCAGACCTTGCAATGATGGGGGCAACCTATGCTAATCGCGGCGTTAACCCAAAAACTCAGCAGCGCGTGGTCGATGCCAAATATGTACCGAAAATCTTAGCGGTGATGGCAACGGCAGGTTTGTATGATGATGCTGGTGAGTGGCTGTGGAAAGTTGGGCTACCTGCAAAAAGCGGCGTTGGTGGCGGTATTGTCGCGGTCGTGCCTGGAAAATACGGCATTGCAGCGTTCTCACCGCCGGTCGATGCGGCAGGCAATAGCGTGCGCGCACAGCTTGCCATCGAGGCGATTGCCAATACTCTGAATGCTGGGGTATTCAATTAAGCGTTATCGGTAGCTGTTAGCGACAGGGCTGAACATTGCATAAAATTTAGACAGCAGTTCTGTCGCATGGCGTATGATGAACCTAATCAAGGAGAACCTGCGTCATGACAATAACAACAACCCATACGTTTTGCCGAATCTGTGAAGCCAGCTGCGGGCTGGAAGCCACCATAGAAAACGGCAAGGTTAGTAAACTCAGCCCGAATAAAGACCATATCGGCACGCTGGGCTTTTCTTGTATGAAAGGCCTGCATCAGCACAAGATGTATGATTCGCCAGACCGTTTGAAACAGCCCTTAAAACGCGTTGGTGACCACTTTGAGCCAATCAGCTGGTCGCAAGCTTTAGCAGAAATTGGACAGAAGGTTCGTCAGCTGCGCAAGCAAAGCGAGCAATCGGTGGGCATGTATGTTGGAACCGCAGCTGGCTTTAGTATGTTGCACCCGATATTTGCCGAAGGCTTCATGCAAGGCATTGGCTCTCACAATATTTATTCCTCTTCAACACAAGACTGTGCCAACCGTTTTGCCTCAGCAAAGGAGATGTACGGTTTTCCTTTTTTTCAGCCCTTTGTAGACCTTGACCATGTAGAGTGCATGCTAATTATCGGTACAAATCCGGTGGTGTCTAAATGGACATTTCTGCAGGTAGCTCACCCCGTAAAGCGCCTGAAGGAAATAACCAAGCGCGGCGCCAAAATTATTGTAGTGGATCCGCGTTATACCGAAACGGCTAAACTCGCCACCGATTATCATGCGATTCGCCCAAATGCTGACGTGTTTTTCTTTTTATCGTTTCTGCATGAAGTCTTTAAGCAAGGCGCGGTCAAGCGGGATTATGTAAATCAGTATATGAACGGCTTGGATCAGCTTGAGAGCTTGGTCGAGGCATGGCCAGCAGAGAGAACGGCAGAAGTGACGGGTATCTCGGTTGAACAATTACAGGCTATGGTAGCTAGCTTTACGCAAGCTAACGGTGCTGCGATTGTTACTGGTACCGGTATAGGTATGGGTAAGCAAGGTACGCTAGCACATTGGTTAGCAGAAGCTATTAATGCCGTCACCGGCAATTTAGACCAGCAAGGCGGCACCTTAGTGGGTCGCGGTATTTTTGATTTTGCTGAATTCGCGGATAAAAATGAGCTGTTCAATCGCCAACATCGCTCAAGAGTCGGGCGCTTTCGAGAACTCAATGGCGGTTTTCCAGGAGGCATCTTAGCCGATGAAATCTTGACACCCGGCGAGCAGCAAATCAAGGCGATGTTTGTCACCGGCGGTAACCCCTTATTAACGATGGCGAATTCACAGCGCTTGAAGGATGCCTTTCAACAATTGGAATTGTTAGTGGTAACCGATATTTATCTGAATGAAACCGCCTCGCTGGCTCATTATGTGTTGCCAGCGGTATCGCCGCTACAGCGTCCTGACTTACCATTTATTTTCCCCTTGGTGTTAGGAATGCAATCAAAGCCCTATATGGCAGCCACAGAGGCCTTGGTAGAGCCAGAAGCTGAGCAGCGCGACGAAGCCAGTATTTATTTAGATCTTGCCAGTGCTTGTGGCATAAGCTTGTTCGACTCAAAAATAGCACAGTGGTCATTGCGCCTGCTGGCTACAGTTAACCGTATTAGCGGTAAACTTAAAGGTGACGCATGGCGAGGATTGCCGCAACGTTTCATGCTGGATATGATGCTGCGAAGTGCCAAACAGGGCAGTTTTAACACCTGGTTAAAACAGCCAGATGGTGGACAAAGGCAGGGCGCAAAGGCGAATGACTTTTTACCCACCCAGCGACCAACAACCAAGGATAGAAAAGTGCACTTGGCGCCTGCAAGTTTTATCACTGAGGCAGAAAACTTAGCCAATGTATTAGAGCAAGAACTTCAGCTTTTGCATGCCGGCAGCTTTCGACTAATTACCAAACGGAGTCACAGCACGCATAACTCATGGACACAAAATATTGATGAGTTGACCAACGGCGCGAACAATCAAACCAATTTCTTATACCTTAATCCGCTGGATGCCGAGGCGCTGGGTTTACAAGAGGGTGATGCTGCTGATATTCAGTCGGCCACTGCAACAATACGTTTACCGGTTAAAACTTTAGCAGAGTTGAGTCAAAAAACAGTATCGGTGCCGCATGGCTGGGGTCATCAAGGGGCGAAAGGCTTATCTGTAGCCAGTAATATTGCGGGTGCCAATGTGAATATATTGGCCTCTGACGGACCAGACAATATTGAGTCGTTGTCAGGTATGGCGCACTTGACTGGTATACCGGTAAGCATAAGCAAAGCTAGCGGGCCAATCTCAACACGCAGTTGGAGTGGTATAGATTAGCCTAAACGGCGAGGCACTTGGCAGCCTCGCCACTAACAAAAGCCATGCTCAAATAACAACCCTTTAGATACTTAAAGAGTTTCTTAGCCCTTACTGATGGACAATAGTATCGGTTCCCAAAGTATCGGTTTTCGGTGCGATATGATTGGGGTTATGTGATATGTCTCGATTAAAATCGCCGCGTAATGCGGTAATTTCAAACAGTGCTTCGCCGTCGAGACTCACAAACATTTGACTATCCTCAGGCGGCATGATGCTGATTTCAGCATTGTCTAAGGCGTTCGCTTCTTGATGTAAAAAAGCTTTAAACTGCATGTAGAGCTCTTCATAGCAGCTGCCGTTCAGGGTGACTTCGGCTTCGGTGGTAAAACGAAAGGTCATCGATTTCATGGCTGAATCTCTCATAAACTGAACTAATTTTTTAAATCTGTGTTAATGGTATACGGCACAATTGTAGAAGTGACTATTCTGCAGCTTAGTCAAGCCTCACCACTTGTCTAATAACAAAAAAGTACTAAAAATTATTTTTTAGATTCTAAAAATAATTTATAAATTTCAATATTGGCAAACCATAATTGCCAAATAAACGTTTAAGCTTTGCGTTTTATTGAATTTTAATCTATACAAATACATACAGCGTAACTAGATTAATTCTGTTAAATCATCTAACACTTAATTGCAGTAAAATAATAACAACGCATTAATAGTTGTAGTTAACATTAAAACGGTCTATGGCTTAAGCTGTTCCATAACCAAGGTTAATAACTTTGAGGTGAGAACTATGCTTAATCCAAGCGACTTTGTAGGTGTNTCTTTCTGGTTGATGTCAGCAGCGATGTTGGCCGCAACATACTTCTTCTTTGTAGAGCGTGATCGCGCCGTCGGTAAATGGAAGACGTCACTCACCGTGGCGGCCATGGTTACCGGTATTGCCTGTTTGCATTATTTTTATATGCGTGGCCTATGGGTTGAGACAGGTCAAAGCCCAACGGTATTCCGCTATGTAGACTGGTTACTAACAGTACCCNTGCAGATTATTGAGTTNTANTTGATTTTGGCGGCGATTGCGATTGTCCCAAGTAGCTTATTCTGGAAGTTGCTAATTGCCAGTGTGGTGATGCTGGTAGGCGGTTACTTAGGTGAGGTAGGCGCTATTAATGTAACCCTTGGCTTTATTATTGGTATGGCCGGTTGGTTATACATTATCTATGAGATATTTCTTGGCCAAGCCAGTCAAATAAATAGTGACAGCGGCAATGCCGCCAGCCAAAAAGCATTTAAAGCCTTGCGCTTAATTGTAACAGTAGGTTGGGCAATTTATCCGATAGGCTATGTATTGGGCTATATGGTGGGCGGTGCCGATGTAGGCGCTTTAAACCTGATTTATAACCTTGCTGACTTTGTCAATAAAATCGCTTTCGGTGTTGTTATTTGGGCTGCTGCTACTCAGGATGCTGAAGCCTAGCCAGAAGCTCTACATGTATTAATGATTGATTGAATCTTTAATACGGTATTCTGCTATTAACTTGCTGTATCGCACATGATGACTGCCAACATGATAGTTGGCAGTTCACTACCGTTAGACGATTGTTGAAATCTACATAGTTGGAATTTTTATGCATTCTACTCATCTATCACAGCCAGTTTATCAAGTTGATAAACTACAGCATGTCTTAATTGATATTATGCGTGATGCCTGTGCAGCGGCAGGTGATGATGTGTTAGCGATGATCGATTATCACTTCAGTCATAAAGGTAGCTTCAAGCGAGCCAGCCTTTGCTATCAAACCGCAAGTGCGCTGAATATTAATACTGCTGATGCACTCAAATTGTCTGCCGTTGTTGAGCTGCTGCATAATGCCTCTTTAATTCATGATGATATTCAAGATAAAGATCCGCTGCGGCGCAACGCTTTATCCCTGTGGTTAAAGTTTGGCGAAGAGAATGCGCTTTGTGTGGGCGACAGCTTGATTTTAGCAGCTTGCCTGATTGCGGCTGAATTAGATCAGACCAGTGCGAAGAATTTATCCAGTACGGTCATTCAATTGGCGCAGCAAACCATTCGAGGTCAGGTTGCCGATCTGCATCGCAATGCAAGCCTTACTTGTTCGCAGTATCGCTCTATTGCAACCGACAAAGCAGCACCTCTCATCCAGCTGGCCGTTATGTTGCCATGCCTATTTGTTGATGCTAAACACTGGCAGTATTTACTGAATCAATCTGCAAGCAATTTCGCGCTTGCCTATCAACTGTATGACGATGTCGTAGATGCTGAGGCAGATGCGGCCAATCACCAGCCTAACGCGGTGAGTATATATATGTATGAATTTCGTCATCAACAGCACAGCGACCCTCTAGAACATGCTAAAACTGCAATCATCGCTGAAATCTATTTGCTGTTGAACGCGCTGGAAGATGAGTTGATTCGATATAAGTCTGCTGTAACGCGCCCCTTACTAACCGCAATTCTCAGTCTGAAACAGCGCTTGGCTGGCCTATGAACAAGCTTGTTGTAATGGGTGCTGGTTTTGGCGGTATTGCCGCTGCTCTTCGGGCTAAGGCTTTAGGCTTTGATGTCACCGTGATCGATAAACTGCCGCAGCCAGGCGGCAGGGCGCAGCGCTTTATGAAATCGGGCTACAAGCATGATGCAGGCCCTACGGTAATCACCGCACCTTTTTTGTTTGATGAGCTGTTTGCCTTATTTAATAAACGGCGAGATGACTATGTCACGTTTAAAGCCTTAGATACTTGGTATCAATTTATCTACGATGATGGCGAGCGTTTTAACTATGGTGGCAGTGCCGAACAAATAGATGCTGCCATTGCAGCATTCAGTCAAGACGATAGCGACTCCTATCATCAGTTGCTGGCTGATTCAAAAGCCATTTATCAGTTAGGCTTTGAACAACTCGCACATCAACCATTTCATCGCTTTATCAGTATGATAAAGATTCTACCTGCCTTGCTGCGTTTNCGCAGTTATCTATCCGTTTCACAATGGGTTAAACGCTATATCTCTTCAGAGAAACTGCAACAGGCGCTCTCGGTTTCGCCCTTGCTGGTAGGTGGCAATCCCTTTGATACCACCAGTATCTATGCCCTGATTCATTACCTAGAACGCAAACACGGTGTGCACTTTGCCATGGGCGGCACGCAGGCATTGGTCGATGCCTTACATCAGCTAATGCTAGAGCAGGGCATTGAAGTCAGATTGTCTCAGCAGGTGACTGGTTTGCAGCTGACTGATAAACACATCACAGCCGTAGAAATAAATCATAGTGAAACACTCGCCTGCGATGTATGTGTATCGAATATTGACCCGCTATACCTATATCGGCATTTGTTAAACGATTCCGCATCATATCTGGCAAAACTGCGCTGTAGGTTTGCCAAACCATCGATGGGGCTATTTGTATTATTTTTTGGCAGCACACGTCAGTATGCCGAGGTAGAACATCACAGCATTATTTTTGGTAAGGCATTTAAGCCACTGCTCGATAACATCTTTCATCATCAATGTTTATCAGACGATGTGGCAATTTATTTACACCGACCGACGGCAACCGATCATAGCTTTGCCCCTGAAGGGCATGATAGCTTTTATGCCCTAGTGCCGGTGCCGAATTTAACCGCAGATATTGA
>JABSRR010000098.1 GCA_013215025.1 Pseudomonadales bacterium | reverse complement strand
CTCGACGAGCTTGCTAACGATATTACTGGCGGTGCGACGCCAGCATCATTTGAGCCAAGCATTGATTATGTTGTCACCAAGATCCCACGTTTTACCTTTGAAAAATTTGCAGCCGCAGAAAATCGCTTATCCACCCAGATGAAATCCGTTGGTGAGGTGATGGCAATTGGCCGTACCTTCCAAGAGTCAATGCAAAAAGCTTTACGTGGTCTTGAAGTCGGTAAATGCGGCTTTGACCCCGTTGTCGATTTATCAGACGATGAGGCACGCGCTAAAATTAGTGCCGAGTTACAAAATGTTGGCGCAGATCGCATTTGGTATGTGGGCGATGCTTTCAGGGCGGGTTTTAGTCTTGATGAGGTGTTTCAGCTTACCAAAATTGATCCATGGTTCCTGGTTCAGATTGAAGATATCATTTTAACGGAGCAATCGATTCAAACACGTGCACTATCTGATTTATCGGATGATGAAGTGTTCCGTTTAAAACGCAAAGGCTTCTCTGATAAGCGATTGTCGCAGTTACTCGCTGTGTCTGAAAAAGAGTTTAGGAAAAATCGTCAAGCCAGAGGTATTGCGCCAGTATATAAACGCGTTGATACCTGTGCGGCCGAGTTTTCTACCTCTACTGCTTATATGTACTCTACCTATGAAGAAGAATGTGAAGCTGCTGTAACCGAAAAAGATAAAATCCTCGTGCTCGGTGGCGGCCCTAACCGAATTGGCCAAGGTATCGAGTTTGATTACTGCTGTGTGCATGCGGCTTTAGCGATGCGTGAAGATGGTTATGAAACCATCATGGTCAATTGTAATCCTGAAACTGTTTCTACCGATTATGATACATCCGACCGTTTATATTTTGAGCCAGTAACTTTAGAGGACGTGTTAGAAATCGTTGCGCTAGAGCAGCCCAAAGGTGTGATTGTTCAATTTGGCGGTCAAACTCCACTGAAACTTGCGCAAGAGTTAGAGGCTGCTGGCGTTCCTATTATCGGCACCTCGCCAGAAGCGATTGATCGTGCAGAAGATCGCGAACGCTTCCAGCAAATGATTCAGCGCTTAGAGCTCAAGCAGCCACCTAACTCTACCGTTCGCTCAACCGATGAGGCGGTTAAAGTGGCTGATCAAATCGGTTACCCACTGGTGGTAAGGCCCTCTTATGTGCTGGGCGGCCGTGCGATGGAAATTGTCTATAAGGAAGAAGAGCTGCGCCGATACATGCGAGAAGCCGTTCAGGTTTCGGAAGATTCACCGGTCTTGCTGGATCGCTTCTTAAGCTCTGCCATAGAAATGGATGTTGATGCAGTGTCCGATGGTAAAGAGGTGGTTATAGGTGCGATTATGCAGCATATTGAGCAGGCAGGTGTGCACTCTGGTGATTCTGCATGTTGTTTACCGCCGTTCAGTATTTCTCAAGCTGACCAAGATAAAATGCGTGAAATGGTCAAGCGTATGGCAGTAGAGCTTGGCGTCATTGGCTTAATGAATGTTCAGCTGGCTATTCAAGATGGTGAAATTTATGTGATTGAGGTGAATCCACGTGCCTCAAGAACCGTACCGTTTGTTTCTAAATGTATAGGTACTTCGTTAGCCAAAGTTGCGGCACGCTGTATGGCGGGCACCAGCTTACATGAGCAGCAATTCACCTCCGAAATTACACCTCCATTCTACAGTGTTAAAGAGGCAGTATTCCCTTTTGCTAAGTTCCAAGGTGTAGACCCTATTTTAGGCCCTGAAATGAAGTCGACCGGTGAAGTGATGGGTGTTGGTGATGACTTTACTGAAGCCTTTTCTAAAGCGACGATTGGTGCTGGCGACACATTACCTGAACCTAAAGGTAAGGCCTTTGTTTCGGTAAGAGACCCTGATAAAGCAGGCATTTTAAAGCTGGCGCATCAGTTAATTGAATTGGGCTTTGAGCTTGTGGCAACTCGGGGAACGGCTAAAGTTTTAAGTGATGGCGGTTTACAGGTTGAAGTCATTAATAAGTTTGCTGAAGGTCGTCCGCATGTTGTGGATGCGATTAAAAATGGTGAAATTGAACTGATCATTAACACCACTGAAGGCAGACAAACTATTCAAGATTCTGCTTCCATTCGTCGCAGCGCGCTAGCGAAACAAGTGCTCTATAGCACGACTCTGTCGGGCGCTGAAGCGCTGGTAGGCGCCATTGCATATGGTGAAGAAAAAGCCGTGCGCCGACTACAAGATCTGCATCAGCAGATTCATTAAGCTATACAAGGAGTTGTAATGCAGCAGTTTCCAATGACAAAAGAGGGCGAGCTTTGCTTACGTGAGGAACTTGAGCGCCTTAAAACTGAAGATCGGCCACGCATCATCCAAGCTATTGCAGAAGCCAGAGAGCATGGTGACTTAAAAGAAAATGCCGAATACCACGCTGCACGCGAACAGCAGGGCTTTTGTGAGGGCAGAATTCAAGAAATTGAGGCCAAGCTTTCAAATGCACAGGTTATTGATATTACAAAAATTCCGGCCAGTGATAAGGTGATTTTCGGTGTAACTGTAACCGTTGTAAATGCTGATACCGATGAGGAAGTTACCTATAAAATCGTCGGTGATGATGAAGCCGATGTGAAGGCCAACAAAATCTCGGTTAGCTCTCCGATAGCGCGTGCGCTTATTGGTAAAGAGGTCGGTGATGAAGTTATCGTAAAAGCGCCCGGTGGTGATATTTGCTACGAGATTGATGATGTGCAGCATCTTTGATGCTGATTCAGTAAAATAGTTAGTCAAACAGCTCTTCAATTTGTTGGTCTTCAATAGACGCACTATTGCTTGTATCGTTCATCAGTTGCTCAAGATTCTCTTCCCGAATATATTCAAACTCAGTCACGCTGTCGCTGGGGTCGGCCAATCTGCCAGTTTGTTTGTTGATTAAAACATTGGCAATGCCTTCGGGTAGAGTTCGCGATTTAATACTGTAATTCGCCAAGGCCGTTTGCATAAACTCGATCCAAATTGGCAATGCCGCTGAACCACCATATTCGCGCCTACCTAAATTGCTATTATCGTCAAAGCCAACCCATGCACTGGCAACAATATCTGGTGCGTAGCCGGTAAACCATGCATCTGTAGGGCCATTGGTGGTGCCAGTTTTACCGGCGATATCTGGCCGGTTCAGTTGTTTGGCTTTAGTCGCCGTGCCGCGTTTGACGACATCTTTCAAAATATCATCAATAATAAACGCTACTCTTCGATCAATCACTCGCTCGGCATATCGTGGCGCTTGCTCTACTGCAGTTGACAAGGCTAGGTACTCATCAGCTTGAATGCTTATATTTGCTGGAGTTTGTTCATCACTATCAGGCGCTGAATGCTCGGGCACCTTAGTCGCCGACAGGTTGGTCATGGTTTCGACGTCTTCAGAGGTGCTCGTTGTACCGCCATTCGAAAGATCCTGCGGGGCTATGTTTGCTAAGCAGTTTTCACAGGCAATTAAAGGGTTAAATTTATATTCTGTGCCGTGATTAATCCTAATGATTTCGTCAATTAGATGCGGTTCAACTTTAAAACCTTGATTGGCAAAAACCGCATAGGCATTGGCAACAGTCAGCGGGGTAAACGTTGCACTGCCTAATGAAAGAGAGAGGTCTCTAGGCAGAGCGCTTTTCTCGAAGCCAAAACGGCTTAAGTAGCTGATCATGGGGTTCAAGCCAATCTGCTGCAATAGCCTGACAGACACTAAATTTCTAGAGCGATACAAAGCTTCACGAAAGCGAATTGGACCCAGGAAGCGCGAGTCTGCGTTACCGGGTCGCCAACTACTTTCGAGTTGGGCGTCATTAAACACCACCGGTGCATCATTGATAAGGCTGGCTGCGGTAAAGCCTTGATTGAGCGCGGCAGCATAGATAAAGGGTTTTATATTTGAACCGATTTGTCGTTTCGCCTGAGTAGCCCGGTTGAATTTGCTTTGATAGTACTCGTAACCGCCGCGCATCGCTAAAATGGCGCCATTATTTGGATCTAATGCAACAAACGCCCCTTGAACTTTGGGAATTTGGCTGATGGTAAAGCTGCCATCCTCGAGTTGTTTCAGTCGAACCGCACGACCCATTTGGATGATATCGCTAAGCTTTCGCCATTTACGTTTTACATCCTCATTTTCATACAGGGCAACGCTTGCCAAGCTATCAGCGTCAAGTTGAACCTGACTGTTGTCGCTTAAGGTTAAAGTGATAAACTCATCAGTCACAGCAGTGACGACGGCAGGCTTGAGCTCTGTGATGATGCGATTCCGGCTAAAAAAACGCGTCAAGCTTTCTGCTGAAGTATCTTTTAAGCGATACTCAGCGCCTCTAAAGCCATGCCGCTGATCGTATGCTTGAATACCTTGTTGTAGAGCCTGCTTAGCTGCCTGCTGCAGTTGACTATCAATAGTGGTGAAAATCACATAGCCAGCTGAGTATATTTCCTCGCCGAACATTTCAAAGGCTTTTTGTCTTGCCATCTCAGCAACATAAGGTGCATGCAGATCGAGACCGTTGCGACGTTTTTCGGCAGAAATAGCTGCTGATGAAGCCTGATCAAAGGCTGCCTGATCTATGTAGCCTAGATTCAACATCCGACCCAGAATCCAATTTCGGCGAATCAGAGCGCGCTCGGGGTTTGACAATGGGTTAAAGCGTGAAGGAGCCTTCGGCAAACCTGCAATCATGGCCATTTCGGCAAGGCTTAGCTGATTGATGTCTTTGCCATAGTAAACTTTTGCCGCGGCACCGATGCCATAACTTTTATGGCCAAGGAAAATTTTATTGACATACAGTTCGAGTATTTGGTCTTTACTAAGATCAGCCTCGATTTGCAGTGCGAGGAATATTTCTCTGACTTTGCGAATAATCGTGCGCTCAGGGCTTAGAAAGTAATTTTTGGCGACCTGCATGGTGATTGTGCTGCCACCGGTCTGCACGCGGCTACCCGTCAATTTTTGGAATACAGCACGACTGAGGCCGGTAATGCTCAGGCCGAAGTGTTGATAGAATTGATCGTCTTCAGCGGCAAGAAAGGCCTGCTTGAACAGTAATGGCACCGCTTCAATTTTGACGGGGTCGCGCTTCTTTTCACCAAATTCACCGATCAACTGCTTATCTTGGCTGTAAATTTTTAGCGGCACATTAAGTTGGATATTGGTTAGGGTTTCAACATCAGGCAGCGAGGGTTTGATGTATAAATACACTCCGCCGATCAAAATAAATGCACCTAAAAGAGCGCTAATTGTGAAGTAGATTGTATATTTGAAAATGTTATTCATTTTTTATGAAAGAATACCTTATATTCCACAACTCGAAGTTAGTTGCAAAAGTTTACCGAAAGAATTAATTAATAAGTATTTTTTTATTTTTTTATTTTTGTGCTAAGGTTGACCTTATCAGTTAATGTATTTTATACCTTTATTTTGTAAATTATTGATATTTATAGGTAATTCTCTTGATTGGCAGATTTAAGAATAAAAAGAAACCTTGTTTGGGCCTAGATTTGAGCTCAACCGCTGTCAAATTACTCGAATTAGCGAAAACTAGTGATGGTTATCGTGTCGAGAGTTATGCGGTGGCACCGCTTCCAGCAGGCTCGATTGTCGAGAACACGATTGAAAATGTCGATAATGTCGCTGACGGCATCTATGCTGCAGTAAGTAAGTCAAAAACAAAAAGTAAACTCGCGGCAGTTTGTGTCTCCGGCTCGGCAGTTATTACTAAAATCATTGATATGGAAGCTGGCTTGAGTGATGAGCAACGGGAGTTGCAAATTCTTGAAGATGCCGAGCAGTATATTCCATTCCCCATCACCGAGATTCAAACAGACTTTGAAATTTTACGTGAATCAGCTGATCAACCTGATGTGGTCGAGGTGCTTTTAGCAGCCTGTCGACGTGATGTTGTTGAAGCTAGGCAAAATGCGCTATCGATGGCAGGGCTTACTGCTAAAGTTGTTGATATAAAAGCTTATGCGATGGAGCGAGCGTTTGAATTAGTTCGCCCGCAGCTCGGCATTGAAGATGATGAAGATGTCGTGGCTATTGTCGATATTGGATCCACTACAACGACGCTGAGTGTCTTACAGGGCGGTGAAACTATTTACACTCGTGAACAGTTATTTGGTGGACAACAGCTTACTGAGGAGATTCAGC
>JABSRR010000097.1 GCA_013215025.1 Pseudomonadales bacterium | reverse complement strand
CATGGCACGGGTTGTGACATCCATAACCATTTCGATGTCGTTAGCCGCACCGGCATCACGCACCTGCTTGGTTTGAGCATATGAAATAATAGCTACATCACGCATTTCTATACTTCTCCGTCGCTGCAATACGCTCAGCTTTCAGCTCAGCGATATCGACTACTTCACCATCAATAGGTACGAAGTATTTAATATTCTCTAAAGTGTAATCCCACTCCGACTCGTCTTTCCAAATGGCTTTTACTTTTTGGCCAATTTCGAGCGCATCATTATCACACTCTGATACCAAGTGGATAAATGTTTGATCGGTTTCGTCCAAAACAATATTAGCCACAATAAACGGCGGCTTAACCGGCGCATTAGGGATAGGAATATGCACGATAGTGAATGACATGATCGTGCCAGTCTCAGGCACTGATACCACCTCTTCCATCGGCGTACCAGAAATAGGACAGGCACCGCGTGGTGGCACAGACACAAAGCCGGTTACATTAGAGCGTTGGCCAATTAATTTGCCTTGCTTAACTTCACGCAAAAAGACAGATGTTGCAGCACCTGCAGCAAAGCTATAACGAAGCTCGATAGGAGACTCGAAGCCCTCAACCATTGTTTTTTCTTCACTCATGGGGATCTCCTTTAAGCCATCTCAAAGCATTCAATATCGCGGATCGTACCAACGCGATTAGCTGCCCAACGAATTTTCACTTTCGCACCGCTTTTAACATCGCCACGTTGACAATCAAGTGCATGCAACATCGCCGTGTCAGCACCGTCTAGCTTGACCAACACCCAAGCAAAAGGGGTTTGCAATGGATGCTTATGTAACGGTTCAGACACCCAGCTATAAGTTGTTACAACACCCGTGCTTGCAACTTCAACAAACTCTGTTAACTCATCTGAGGTTTGTGGATCATATTCTAACGGTGGGCAGATCACTTGGCCTTGGCTTCCTTTGATACCGAGAACCTTTTGGTCTTTCAACTCAGTGAAGAACTTGCTCAACACATCGCCGTAGGTTCGGGTATAAGTAAACTCAAGGTCAAACTCTGATCTCAATACGTCATCGTTTTGAGACATGGAGATATCTCCTTTCATTTATCATTATATTGCGGCAACGATCCGCTGCCAGTTAAGAATTAAGGCGCAAAAGTATCAATCAACGGCGGTGAATTCGCAATACCTTTTAACAAAGATGTAATGACAAAAACGATCACGCTATCATAAGCGCTGATTTCTGCCGCTTTATCATTGGTTTACCACAGCCAAATCTAACTGCGACAAAGAGCTGCGCATTAACAGCTAAACTGTTATCAACAACGGCTAGCCGTCAATAAGATCTAAGCATTAACAAAAGCTCGTCCTCTGCACAATCCTTGAACATAGCCAACAGTCTAAGAGGCGCGATTAGCTTGATCGCGCATCAATGCCTGCTGCATATTAGCCGCAATTGTGCTGGCAATGACTACCGCACGATCGGTTTTAGGACCAGAGAATTCAGCCGCTGTGGCCTTAAAATGCGCCAACCATGCCACAAAATTAGCCTCCGTAAAGGCCTGCTGAACATCGACAGCGCGATGAATATTCATGGTGTGGCGCCGATAGTCCGAAGCGCCAAGCAATAACTTCTCCCAGTAGCTACAAATAATAGGTAAATGTTTATTTAAATCCACCTTAGCCACTTTCGAGAAAATCGGCTCAAGTGATTGATCAGATAGTATTTTTTCATAAAAACTCTCAACAAACTGCTGAATATGTTGCGCTGAATCTAGATCAACATTACCCGCAGCCTGAACCCGACTATCATCAATTCGTGTATTTTGCACCGAGATCATAACCCAATAAAATTACTGTTAAACGCTATCATTCTACCACTTATGGCCGTTAAAATAAGTGATTCTGCAATATGCTTTTCAAGGATTCGATATGGCTGACGCCCTGATCTATTTTGTCGTGATTTATGGCCTGATGATACAGTTTGCAAAATACCGCACGCGCTGGAAACCAACGCTTATTGCGCAGTTTTTCCTTGGCTGGCTTACGATTGAACTGGCAGCTTTTCACGCCCTAACTCATATAGCCTTGCTGCTAATGGCGCTCGGCGATCTGGGGGACTGGCAATGGAGCACTAGCCTTGCGGTGCTGTTGGCTGCATTCAATATTCGGCAGCTGCAGCTTATGCACCAGCTAGCATCAGCCACGCAGCAAGAATTTGCTAAAACTTTAGCCATTGGACTGGGTGATAAATTTAGCGAATCGATCGCCCAAGAGCGTCTTAATACGCTTAATCAGCCTAGCCAGCAGCATTGGTACAAACCTTTCAGCTTAAACACTGATCAGTACCAACATTTTAGCAACATCACCTACGGCCCAGAAGAGCGCAACACGCTGGACCTATTCAAACCCAAAGATGGCGCCTATCGGCCACGGCCTGTCATGTTACAGATTCACGGCGGCGGCTGGATGCTGGGCTACGGCGAGCGTCAGGCACTGCCACTGAGAAACCGATTGATTGAAGCAGGCTGGATATTTGTCTCCATTAACTACCGACTCAGCCCAAAACATCGCATGCCCGCGCACCTCGTCGACTGCAAACGCGCCGTAGCATGGATTAAAGCCAATATTGCAGAATATGGCGGCAACCCAGATTTCATCTTAACAACCGGCGGCTCTGCAGGTGGCCACTTATGCTCACTGCTAGCTCTGACTGCCAACCAGCACCTCAGCACCTTACAGCCCGGGTTTGAAGAATGCGACACCACAGTGCAAGGTTGCTTACCTATGTATGGCGTTTATGACCTGACTGACAGCAACCAACATCGCGCCGATTTGCCGGTGCAAGACTTCCTTGAACAGCGCATTATGCCAACTAAACTGGATGATGACGCCGACTTTTGGCGGCTGATGTCGCCTACTCTGCAAGTTCACGCAGACGCCCCACCCTTTATGGTCACGCATGGCCAGTTAGATACACTCTCCTTCGTTGAGGATGCGCAATATTTTGCCAAAGCATTGCGTAAAAGCTCTAATCAGCCCTGTGTTTACACCGAGCTAGAACAAACCCAACATGCATTTGACATATTCAACTCGCCGCGCTGCCTGCAAACGGTTGATGCAATGCATACTTTTTCGGAATGGGTCTATAGTCGGTATTTAAAATAGACACTCAAGAAAATCATTTAAATCAGTTAGTTTATAGTAGTCATTAAAGCCAGCTTGAATAGCCCCTTAAACCAGCAGTTTTAGCCGCCAATACATTCATCCAATATAACTCTGCACAACATTAGCAATTTAGGTCAGATAAAATGCCTTGCCGCTTGCACAAAAAGCTTCAGGCTAGACTGCTAGACAGCATAAGAAACTCAGGCATTTGATTAAGCTTTTAATTTAGAAAAGCCTCAAATTTGAACGGCTCTAATTTTAATAGCTTTAAAATGACAGTAGTTTGATTGATTGGCAGCTTATCAATAAAAATGGCGGTCAGGGAGGGATTCGAACCCTCGAGCCGCTATTAACGACTACCCGCTTTCCAGGCGAGCGCTTTCGACCACTCAGCCACCTGACCGATGCATTGGACATCCTTACACTTCTATTTATGCGGTAAAAGCATTAGCGTAATGAGTATCCAGAAAACATATATGAGCAATATTAAGATTTTCGCAAATGCGGATGTGCTGATGCGAATGTGCTTACTATTGCAAAAAGAAATGGGGTGGACGATGGGGATCGAACCCACGACCACAGGAATCACAATCCTGCGCTCTACCAACTGAGCTACGCCCACCATAGCGATTTAACCTGACAATACATGCACAATATTCAGGCAAGGCCCTAAAAAGGCTAAACCCAAAAAAGCTCTCACAAGATGCAGACTGATGGCAAGTTGAGCACCGAGTGCATGCAAATTATGGCACGCCCGGCAGGACTCGAACCTGCAACCTACGGCTTAGAAGGCCGTTGCTCTATCCAGTTGAGCTACGAGCGCATTGCGCTTGCAGATTAAAAAGTGGTCGGGGTAGAGAGATTCGAACTCCCGACATCCTGCACCCAAAGCAGGCGCGCTACCAGACTGCGCTATACCCCGACAAGCTCATTAACTGAGGACGCGAATAATAGGGAGCGGCCCCAAAATTGTCAATCCGTTTTTACAGAAAAAATCAACCGCTGAAAAGAATGTCTAAAATTCATGCGTTTTAATTTTTTGCATAAAAATTAAGTGCTTAAATTTTGAACCCAATGGTGGAATCATGCGAAAATAGCATTTTCAACGAAAAACTTTCGGGCTGCATTTATGACTGTAATTCTTGACGGCAAAGCACTGGCTAAACAAACTGAAGCCGAACTCCTTAAACGCGTAGAGACCATTAAATCATCCAGTCAAGGCCGCACGCCAATTCTCGCTACGATTCTTGTCGGCGATGATCCAGCATCTGCAACCTATGTAAAGATGAAAGGCAATGCTTGTGAGCGCATAGGCATGCGCTCAATGAAAGTTGAATTAGCTAGCAGCACCACGACCGAGCAACTGTTGACACAAATTCACGCCTTAAATCAAAACCCTGATGTTCACGGCATATTATTACAACATCCAGTGCCTGCTCAGATTGATGAACGCGCCTGCTTTGATGCGATTGCATTAGAGAAGGATGTTGATGGTGTCACCTGTTTAGGCTTTGGTCGCATGGCTATGGGCGAGGAAGCTTATGGCTGCGCCACCCCAAAAGGTATAATGCGCCTGCTTGAACATTATCAAATAGCGCTCGAAGGAAAACATGCCGTCGTGGTTGGACGCTCCCCTATTTTGGGTAAACCCATGGCTGCCATGCTACTTGAAGCCAACTGCACCGTCACTATCTGCCATTCACGCACAAACAATCTTAGCGAACATATCAAGCAAGCCGATATCGTGGTTGGCGCAGTCGGCAAACCTGAGTTTATTAAAGCCGAATGGATTAAAGCTGGCGCTGTGGTCGTCGACGCTGGATACCATCCTGGCGGCGTTGGCGATATTGAACTTGATAAAGTCATCGACAAAGCCAGCGCCTACACCCCGGTTCCTGGTGGCGTTGGACCAATGACCATTAACACACTGATTTTTCAATCGGTGGAGTCAGGTGAAAAGTCTTTATTGTAATACCCCCAGGGTATTAGCGCCTTTTATATTGCAAGGAAAACTAGCACTCGAGACTGTGAAGATGTCAGCTAAGCTGAGCGGAAAAAACCTAAACTGGATTAGAACGAAACGGAACGGAATGATCAATTTAAGCGAGTTTTCAGTGGCTTAAGGTGCTTAAATTGAGAAAAAATAACTATCAGCCAAAAGGCGCTCACTGAAACTATTAACCAAACGAATGCGATAAAACGATTGATATAAAAATTGATATAAAAAAAGCCGCTATGCGGCTTTTTTTAATGTTGAGTCAGGCGTTAATCATAAACCAAGGCCATCATTCAAACTTAGCAAAATAATTTGCAACAAAAATTAACGGCCAATTAACCAAAAGGCAACGGTTGTCACAACAACGGCCATAAGAGAGATAATCGCAAAGGCGTCGGCTTTTGCATTGGCACTTTCTTCTTCCGTCATAGGATACTGATCGCTCATATATACTCCTTATCACATCATATTAGGGCTAAATCAAATCGGCGGCGATTATAAGACAGTGATTGCATTTTGTCAGGATTATTTCTGAATATGCCTAATGACTGGCGAAAAAGCTATCTCAGTGCTTAATGCACATTTCCTACTGCATAGCCTTCATTGCAAAGTCCACTCGTCTAATCATTAACACGTAGCGATCCGATATTACTTTTATAGACAAACCCTATCCAATTAGTTCCACCTAAAAGGCTTTAACCCGTCTTTTAATCAGCAAAATCGGCATATCAACATGTTTGGCTAAACCGTTCTCTAGAAACGTTCTCCCTGGGATACCCTCTTCGTGTAAATATTTAGATTAAATACCTGACATTTTCTGCGTCACCTTTTAAAAAACTAGCAAAATAACTCAATATATAGCGTTTTCAGGGCTAAATGATCGTTTTTGTTAGGCTAAATGATACCGAACTGTCATTGTTTTTTAACTCGCACAAGGCATACTAGGCGTCGAAATATTGACCAGCTGATGCTGGCATCAGATAAAATCAATAATGGTTTCCCGAGGAAATATTATGCGCTCAGATTTAGCAGATAAATGTGGTATTGATGTACCAATTTTCGCCTTTACACACTGCCGCGATGTCGTTGTCGCCGTTGCCAAAGCGGGCGGCATGGGTGTCTTAGGCGCAGTAGGCTTCAGCCCCGAAAAATTAAAAGAAGAGCTGGACTGGATCGACGATCATATTGGTGACCTGCCTTATGGTGTGGATATTGTTATCCCACAAAAATATGAAGGCATGGACGAAATGGACCCAGACAAGCTAGAAGAAATGCTGATGGGTATGATTCCTCAGGAACACCATGATTTTGCAGCAAAACTTTTGGCTGATCACGGCGTACCTGAATGGCCTGATGCTGATGATGAAATGGGCTTACTCGGCTGGAACGAAGCTATCGCCACTTTATTGGTTGACGAAGCGATGAAACGCCCTAACTGTAAGCTGATTGCTAATGCACTTGGTACGCCGCCTGCTCATATTGTGAAGAAAATTCAAGATTCTGGCCGCTTGGTTGGCGCGTTATGCGGCAAAGTCAAACAAGCTAAACAACATGAAGAAGCTGGCCTAGACTTTATTATCGCACAAGGCACTGAGGGTGGCGGCCATACTGGTGAGGTTGGTTCGATGGTGCTTTGGCCTGCTATTATCAACGCCGTTGATACGCCTGTGTTGGCAGCCGGTGGTATCGGCAGCGGTCAACAAATGGTTGCAGCGATGGCTATGGGTGCAGCAGGCGTTTGGGCCGGCTCACTATGGTTAGCGGTAGAAGAAGCAGAAGCTGAACCTGCTCAGAAACAATCGTTCTTTGATGCGACTGAAGAAGACACCGTTCGTTCACGCTCATGGACAGGTAAGCCTTGTCGTATGCTTCGCAATGAGTGGACACAAGCCTGGGAAACCGAAGGCAACCCTCAGCCACTTGGCATGCCGTTACAAGGCCTAGTAACCGGTGATGCTATCCGCCGTACGCATACCTACGCTGCATCAGGCGAATGTCAAAAAGTTGCTTTTAACCCTGTTGGTCAGGTGGTTGGACAGATTAATGAAGTTGAGTCAGTGCGTGACTTGATCAATCGTCTATTAACTGAATATGTCGACACCATGGAAAACTTAAATAGCTTGCTTCCTGAGTAACTGTTAGTATTTCAACTGTTTGACAAAAGCCCGCACTTCGCGGGCTTTTTTGATTCACCATAAAAACCATTGAACAACTGCGCGAGGATAATATGAATGCCTTCATAAGCTTCACAAGCAGCAATAAAAATACCCTTCTGGTCTTTTGCGGGCTTTGCTTGTTTAGTTTAGTGTTAAGAGCGCCTTTTTTTTCAATCACTCAAGTTGATTGGGATGAGTGGACATTTATATTAATTGGGCAAGACATACTTAATGGCAATCTACCC
>JABSRR010000096.1 GCA_013215025.1 Pseudomonadales bacterium | reverse complement strand
TCCACCCCGGCAACATAGGCAGCTTGGCTTTCTGCATCCGCGTTAATAATATCGAGGGGGTTTGCTGCGAGCGGATTGGTATCCATGGCGTTGATGAATACTGCATCATAGTCAACGTCAAGTGCTGGTACTTTTGAGTATGGACGCGTTCGCAGGCTAGTCCAGGCGCCCGACTCTACCAGCTGTGACTGCACAGCCTGTTTGCCTAGATTGGCTAAATCGGCTGCCGCATAACTGTTGAAGCTGACTTTTTCATCACCTTCGAGGTCAATCACCAGCGACTCAAACACCCGCTGTGCACCTCGGTTAATTGCTGATACTGTGCCAGCTGCCGGTGCAGTAAACTTAACGCCAGCTGTTTTTTTGTCTTCAAACAGCAACTGACCTTTCGCCACTTTATCACCGACCGCGACATGCATGGTTGGCTTCATACCAACATAGTCATAACCTACCAAAGCGACTTGAGAAACGCGCTTAGCCAGCTCAATCTGAGCAGGCTTTGGCGCACCCTCAAGCGCTAGGTCGAGACCGCGCTTGATTTTAATCATAGAGTTAATACCCTGGTTAAATTTTAAAAGTTTAAAATTTTACGTGCGTTTGGGGTAAAAAGAGTAGAAAAGCCAAAACGCAAAAACCCCTTTATTTCAGGGGTTCAGAATACAGTACTCGTCAGTTTTTCGGATATATAGCATAGGTTACCCCAGCCATTTGTTCCAGTACGCGGTGCACCTGGCATGAGTAACCAAACTCATTGTCATACCATAAGTAAACGATCGCTTGAGTGCCATTCACAATAGTGGCCTCGGCATCGTAAATACTCGCACAGCGGGTCCCCACAAAGTCGGTTGAGACCGCTTCAGGGGTATTCGAGTAATCAATTTGTTTGCGCAAATCTGAGTGTAGAGAGATTTGACGCATATATTCATTCAGTTCGTCGGCACTGGTCGCTTTTTCTAGCGTCAGGTTCAAAATCGCCATCGACACATTAGGCGTCGGTACGCGAATCGCGTTACCTGTGAGTTTACCTTCAAAATACGGTAAAACTTTAGCTACCGCTTTTGCCGCGCCTGTTTCGGTAATAACCATATTCAGCGCAGCAGAGCGACCACGTCGATCAGCTGAATGGTAATTATCAATCAAGTTTTGGTCATTGGTGTAAGCATGCACAGTTTCAACATGCCCCTGCTTGATACCAAAGCCATCGTGTATAGCCTTTAATGGCGGGCTGATTGCATTGGTGGTGCACGATGCTGCAGATATAATCGTATCCGCATCGTCGATATCGCTATTATTGATACCGTAAACAATATTTTTTAAGTCGCCTTTGCCAGGGGCAGTAAGAATAACTTTACTGACGCCATTACAGGCCAGGTGCTGCGATAAGCCAGCTTGATCACGCCAAACGCCAGTATTATCGACCACAATCGCGTCGTTGATGCCGTAATCGGTGTAGTCAACATCACTGGGTGAATTGGCATAAATGATTTTAACCTCATTGCCATTGAGCACTAGCGAGCTATGCTCTTCATCGACTCGAATCGTGCCATCAAATGCACCATGCACTGAGTCACGACGCAGTAAAGAGGCGCGTTTCTCAAGATCATTCGGCGCTTTGCCTTTACGCACAACAATCGCCTTAAGACGCAGGTTTTCACCACCACCGGTTTTTTCGATCAACAGGCGCGCCATTAAACGACCAATGCGGCCAAAACCATACAGCACAACATCGCGCGGCGATTGATCAAGCGCTTTAGCGCCAATAACTTCAGCAACTTGCTGCTGCACAAAATCAACCAGTGAGGTGCTGTCTTTAACAGCTTCATAGGCGACGGCGATACGGCCAACATCGATATGCGCTGGCCCCAAATCTAATTCTGCCAACGCATTTAAAACCGGGCTGGTTTCAAATTCTGACATTTCATTGCCTTCAACCAAGCGCACTTTGCGGTGGGCTTTCATGATATCGAGAACAGACTGATTATGCAGATTAAAGCCATACAAATACGTCTTTACATTTTTTTCTCGATAAAGCTTGCCTACCAAAGGAATCATTCCCTCAGCTAAAGCTTCACGCTCTTTCCAGTCACTAAAATAATCGTCTGGACGTTCACGCTTGGTTGTGTTCACAATTTCACCTTCTGTTGTGAGAATCAGGGGTTAGGTAAGAAATAGTCGACCAAATAAGGACTGCTATACCACACTCATTAGGGCCAATCGTCGATGATTGGCGTTAAAATTAGCGCGCATATTATGATTGCATACGGCCTTAAGTGCAAGATCTAAAATATGCTGAAACGCGATTAAAACCGCCCGCAAGCGCCAATTTGAGATGCGTATTTCACGCACTAGATTAGTGGAAAAAGGTGTTCTCAGACAAACTGGCGCGCTCGATATTTATTTGGTTTGCCGCAGCCGAAGGGTCTGGGTAACCGAATGACATGCCAAACAGCAATTTTTGCTCTGCAGGAATGTTTAGCACTTCTCGCACCAGATCACAATGAAAGCTCAAGGCGGTTTGCGGACAAGAGGCAATACCCTGAGCAGCCATGCTCAGCATCAGCGTCTGTGCATACATACCAAGATCGGCGGCTTCTCTGAGATCGCCAGCTTGAATAAAAAAGAACGCCGCATGTGGCGCTCCAAAGAAATCGAAATTATTCATAAAGGCCTGTTGCCTGGCCGCCTTATCGCTGCGCTCAATTCCCATTGCCTGATACAGAGCCGCAGCGGCTGCATACTGACGCTCTTTTTGCACCCCCTCATATTGCCCCATATAAGGATAATCCATTGAGAATTCACCCTGCTGCATGGCATTGCTTAAACCACGCTTTAATTGCTCGGCAGACTCGCCGCTGGCAATATGCACTTGCCAAGGCTGGGTATTGCAATTGGACGGCGCCCAGTTGGCTGCATCAAAGACCGCCTCTAAAATTGACTGGGGCACAGGTTGCGGCAAAAAGGCTCGAACACTGCGGCGATTTTTTACCAGCTCTGCCCATTGTTCAAAATCGATGGATTGCGTCATTATACCAATACCTTATTTTCAATTAGCTCGGTGATCTGACTGGCAGAATAACCCAGTTCTTGCATCAGCGCCGCATTATCAGCGCCCTGTGCTCGCGGGCCCGTTTTCACTGCCGTGGGCGTTTCAGAAAACTTAGGCGCCGGCGCGCCCTGCTTAACCCCATCGACCTCAACATAGGTATTGCGCGCAATATGCTGCGGGTATGCCATCGCCTCATCCATCGACAACACTGGCGCATAGCAAACGTCAAGCATACCTAAGATATCAGTCCATTCGTCTCGCGTTTTTTCTTTAAACCGTTTGGCAAATACTGGACGTAAGGCATGCCATTTTTGTTTATCAAACTGCGCATCGTAGGACATTTCTCCTACCTGCTCAGTGAGGCCCATGCTTTCAACCAAGAGTTCATAAAAATGAATCTCAATCGCACCAATAGAGACCCATTTGCCGTCAGCGCATTCATAGGTATCGTAATAATGCGCGCCGCCATCAAAAATATTGTTTTGCCGTTGCTGATCCCACATACCCATACCGCGATAGCCGAGGATCATATTCATTAAGTTAGCCACCCCATCATTGATGCTGGCGTCAACCACCTGACCTTGACCACTTTTTTGCGCATGCAGCAGTGCCGCCAACATACCCATAACCAGATACGAGCCGCCGCCCGCAAAATCGCCCAATAAATTTAACGGCGGCACCGGGCCACCCTCGGCACGGCCAATGGTATCGAGCGCACCGGTAACTGCAACATAGTTAATATCATGACCAGCAACCTGCGACATAGGGCCCTCCTGCCCCCAACCGGTCATGCGACCGTAAACCAGCTTTGGATTGATCGCTAATAGCTGCTCCGGCCCAAGACCAAGCTTTTCCATCACGCCAGGACGAAAGCCTTCCATGATCACATCGGCGGTTTGCACCAGCTGTTTAACAATCTCAATACCTTGTGGGTCTTTGATGTTCACAGCCATACACTTGCGTGATCGCAGCGTTACTTCATAAGGGTTGGCCGCCTCACTGGAATAGCGGTCAATGCGAATCACTTCTGCACCTAAATCCGCCATTAACATCGCGGCAAAGGGTGATGGCCCTATTCCGCCCATTTCAATTACTCTAACCCCTGTCAGTGGCCCCATGATCTCTCAACACTCTTACTTTCTGTCATTTTGGTCGGCGCTAAAATACCAGCCAATTCCGCTGAATAAAAGCCGTTTGTATTATCTGCTTGAGATTTATTTGTTCTTATCTGCCTGAGCCTATAGGATATGAGCATTATAAAAAGATGTAGCGTAAGACGATCACCATGAACCTGAAGGCTTTACTAAAATTTGTCGTTGAAAAAAACGGCACTGATTTATTTTTAAATGTTGGCGCCCCCCCGATGATGAAGCTTATGGGGACCATGAAACCGGTAGGTCAGACAGCCTTAAACGCGGCCAATATTCGTGAAATCATTAATACCCTGCTGACTGAGGAGCAAATTCATGAATTTGAGACGCAGCGGCAAATTGACCTTGGCTATTCGTTACAGGGCGGTGGGCGTTTTCGCATTAATGCCTATCATCAAAAAGGTGAACCTGCGGTCGTCGCAAGGCATATTGTCAGCCATATTCCCTCAATAGAAAGTTTGAACTTACCGCTTTTACTGGAGGAATTAGCCCTGCTTGAGCGTGGCTTAATTCTGGTGGTTGGCGCAACAGGTACGGGTAAGTCGACTACGCTGGCGTCGATGCTGAATCATCGCAATGAAACCACGACCGGACATATTTTAACCATTGAAGACCCAATTGAATTTATGCATTCGCATAAACGCTCACTGATCAGTCAGCGAGAGGTTGGCATTGATGCTCACAGCTATT
>JABSRR010000095.1 GCA_013215025.1 Pseudomonadales bacterium | reverse complement strand
ATATGTTGGGTGTGAGTGTTGTAATGATGCGTATATATTGTGCTTTCTGTCTATGCTTGTGCTTTTTTGGGGCATAAAGGCGATTAACGGCAATGTGGTATTAGTTGGTATTTAAGGCACAAGAAAAGGCAGGTATTTTGGCATGCTTATCCCAGTAATCCACCAGCCATATTTCATAATAGCCATTTAGCAGGGGTCTCAACGACGTGTTTAAGCGCAACAACTTTGCCGCAGTGTCGTTAAGCTGAGCCATGTGATGGCAAAGAGCTTAATCAGAGGATGAGGGTTTAAAAGAAGCGTTTAGGGGAGGATATCAAGAGGAAAACTTAGGGCAAAAGGAAGATTCTGAAAGAGAGCGATAACATACAGCCGCCAGAGGAATAAACGGCTGTGTTTCAAACTCGCACAATCTTAATCAGCCGCTGACTGCAGCAATAAAAACTCTATCAGCGCCTTTTGTGCATGCATACGGTTTTCGGCTTCTTGCCATACCACAGACTGGGGATGATCTAACATGCCATGACTAATTTCTTCACCCTCATGTGCCGGCAGGCAATGCATAAACAAGGCATCCGGGTTGGCCAGCTGCATTAGCTCAGGCGAGATTTGAAAATCTTTAAATGCCGCTTCACGTTTACGCTGTTCTTGCTCTTGCCCCATCGAGGCCCATACATCGGTCACTACCAGATCGGCCGCTGTCACGGCTTCAGCGGGGCTATGGTGTATTGAGAAATGTCCTGCTGCTTTGTCTTGCACAAAAGCTTTTGGTTCGTAGCCGTGGGGGCAGGCAATCTGAAGTGTAAAGCCGAATTGTTTCGCGGCTAACATATAAGAGTGGCACATATTATTGCCGTCGCCGACCCAAGCCACGCTTTTACCCGCAATACTGCCGCGCTGCTCTTGGTAGGTTTGCATATCAGCCAATAACTGACAGGGGTGAAAGTCGTCGGTGAGGCCATTGATTACCGGTACCGAGCTGTGTGCAGCAAACTCAGTGATTTTATCGTGACCAAAGGTGCGAATCATAATGATGTCGAGCATTGATGATAGCACTCGAGCGCTGTCACTCAGGGGTTCGCCGCGACCTAGCTGTGTATCACGTGGTGATAAAAACATGGCGTGCCCGCCAAGCTGCGCCATGCCGGCCTCAAACGACACGCGGGTTCGGGTTGAGGACTTTTCAAACACCATACCAAGTACAAAGTTTTTGAACGGCTGCTGTTCGCGCAGGGTCTGTAAGTTCTGCTTCATACTTATAGCGCGATCGAGAATTTGCTGTAGTTCGCTTGAGTTCAGATCTTCAAGAGTTAAAAAATGTCGTAATGCCATGATATCGAATGCTTTGGGCGGTTAGAGGGCAAAAGTCTAAGCGACTTTTTGGCCGTGCTCGAGTTGATAAATCAATTTGCAAAGAATGTCGCAGACTTGATCGATTTCGGAATGTTGCATGATTAATGGTGGCAATAACCGTATAACATGGCCTGCGGTCACATTGATCAACAGACCATGCTCTAATGCCATACTGACCAGTTCACCACAGTCGCGATTAAGGCTAATGCCAAGCATGAAGCCCTTGTTGCGAACCTCTTCAACAATAGTGCTGTCTGCCAGCTTTTGCTGTAACTGCGTGGAAAAATATTCTGCCTTTGCTGGAAGCTCAGGCAAAACTTCGTCAATGATAGTCGAAACCGTTGCCAATGCNGCNGCACAGACTAAGGGGTTNCCGCCATAGGTTGACCCATGGCTGCCAGCCTGCATTAAGCTGGCTGCNAAGCCTTGAGTGAGGCAGGCGCCAATTGGCACGCCGTTGCCCAGCCCTTTTGCGGTGGTGACAACATCGGGCAAGATAGCTTCATGCTGATAAGCAAAGTATTGACCGGTTCTGCCGTTGCCCGTTTGAACTTCGTCGACCATCATCAGCCAGCGATTATGGTCGCAGATCTCGCGAATCTTGCTTAAAAAGTCTGGTTTAGGCACATTCACACCGCCTTCGCCTTGAACAGGTTCAACCAGAACTGCAACCACATTGGGGTCATTGCTAAATGCGGTCAAGGCATCTATATCGTTATAAGCGATATGTTCAAAGCCGCTTAACAGCGGTGCAAAGCCTTGCTGTATCTTTTGGTTGGCAGTGGCCGAGAGAGTAGCCATGGTTCTACCATGAAAAGAGCCGTGAAAGGTAATGACTTTCGGCTGTTCAATGCCGCGCTGGTTGGCATAAAGTCTGGCTAATTTAATGGCGGCCTCATTGGCTTCAGCGCCAGAGTTACCAAAGAATACATTTTCCATGCCGGATACCGAGCATAGCAAATCAGCAAGCTGGTTCTGACGGCCAATATGATACAGGTTAGAGGTATGAATAAGCTGACCAGCTTGCGAGGTTATAGCTGCAGTAACAGCAGGGTGGCTATGACCCAAGGCACATACCGCAATACCGCTGATAGCATCAAGGTAGGCATTGCCTTGCTCATCGAAAAGCATCACGCCTTCACCGCGCACAAACTCTACCGGCAAACGCCCGTAGGTTGGCATAATGTGAGATGATGGGCCGCTATTCATATCTTGGTACTCGTAAAAACGTAAAAAGGCAGCGTTTGCTGCCTATAAGAGCGCAATCCTAGGCCATAAAAGGCCTGCAATCAAGCCAATCTGCGAAATAAGCCGCAGATTTAACGGCAGTATATTTCGCTGCAACAGCTTGCACTGGGTTCTTGTTTGGGCGGCTGTTTGGGCTGTGCTTATAGCTGCTTATCGGGTAGAATGCGCAACGATTAAATAGCAGTCGTCCAACAGAGGGCTTTACGATGGAAATTCTAGATACGATTAAAGATCAAATCGCATCCAATGATGTTTTGTTATACATGAAAGGTTCGCCGAATCAGCCACAGTGTGGTTTTTCCCAGCGGGCGTCGCAGGCAATAATGGCCTGTGGAAAACGTTTTGCTTACGTTGATATTCTATCGAACCCTGATATTCGCGCTAACTTACCAGCCTACGCCAATTGGCCAACGTTTCCTCAACTTTGGGTGAAAGGCGAATTGATTGGTGGCTGCGATATTATCACTGAAATGTATGAAGCCGGTGAACTGCAGGAGCTATTGAATGAGGCAGTGCCTGAATAAGCTTGCCAAGCTTTGCTGCATATGTCTGCTCGTATTCGCCATATCGAGCTGTTCAAAGCCTGCCTATGAGTCAGCCGGTATTGTTCTGGACGATAATGCTTCAGCAGAGGCTAAGGCGCTTGCAAGCCTGATGCAGTTGCCAGCTGATGATCGTGCTGATCAATTGGCTGAAGCAGGGCATTTTCAGCTACTGGCCTATTATCAGCCCGATGGCAGTATAAAAATACCAGGTATTGAGCAGCTCGAGGCAAACCCTTGGCGTGCAAAATATGGTATTGAGCTAGCGCCGGTGAATCTGGCAGCAGATAAGCCTGCAAATCATGCCGCGTTGGAGCAGTTTTTTCTCGACTATGCCACAACGTTCAACCGCGCATTAATTCAGCGTTACCATCAACTGAAACCATGAGAGCCCCATTGATATGCCAAAGCGTGAAGATGAGTTAGATTTGAATGACTTGCCAACCATTAATGTAGCGGCCGATTCATCAAGTATGGCTAATGTGCAAGCGGCGTCTCGCAGCCAAGCTGCAAAAAATGCTGCTGCAGGATCATCATCGGCTTCTTTTAGTCTCAGCAATAAAGCTTTTTTGGCAATGCTGTTGTTAATCGGCCTAAGTTTGGCCGCGAATATTTTCTTTGCGGTAACAATAAACCAGCTTCAGCAGCAGTCAGAGCAGCATATCAGCAGAACGGATGCGCTAGAGAAAAGTTTGACCAGCACTGATGAGAACATGAGCCAATCCTCTGTTGCGATGCAGATTAAGCTGCGTGAGCTAAGTGAAAAAACCGAAGAGCTATGGCAGCAAATGGATAAGCTATGGGCTTCAGCTTGGCGCCGTAACCAAACCGAGATTGCCGATCAGGGTAATGCTATCAAACAGCAGCAAACAGCGCTGGCGAGCATGCAAACGCTGACGCAGGATATCGAAAAAGTTAATATCCAGCTAAAAAATGAAATGATTGCCCTGCAAAAAGAATCGTTGTTGTTGGAGGCCTTGATTAGTCAAGTCAACGATATAGAGGCCAAGCAGCGTGAGAATGAAGTGTTAAAAACGCAGATTCAACAGTTAGCCAGTCAGCTGTCCGAAGTTGAAGACTTGAGCACTGATAATGCGCAGTGGATTGAGTCAATCAATGTCTTTAGGCAGCAAACAAATCAGTCGATTGCTCGGCTAGAACAACAAATTCAAAATAAACCCGCAACGCCTTAACCCGTAATTATCGATTGAAGGATTTCATATGACGGTTATCAAACAAGCAGATCTTATTGCCAGCGTCGCTGATGCACTGCAGTTTATTTCATATTACCACCCGAAAGATTTTATCACTGCTGTTAATGGTGCTTACGAAAAAGAGCAAAATCCGGCAGCAAAAGATGCTTTAGCGCAGATTTTGATAAATTCACGCATGTGCGCCACTGGCCACAGACCCATTTGTCAGGATACCGGTATTGTATCGGTGTTTCTGAAAATCGGCATGGATGTTACGTTTGATGATACCTCGAAGCCGTTAGAGGATATTGTTAATGAGGGCGTGCGCCAGGCGTACAACCACCCTGACAATAAATTACGTGCTTCGGTTTTAGCTGATCCAGACGGTGCGCGTAAAAACACGGGTGATAATACGCCTGCGATGGTTACCTACGAGCTAGTGCCTGGTAATACGATTGACGTATATCTTGCCGCAAAAGGCGGTGGTTCTGAGGCAAAAACAAAATTTGCCATGTTAAATCCATCTGACTCAGTTGTAGATTGGGTGTTAGAACAGGTGCCTAAAATGGGTGCTGGATGGTGTCCACCAGGCATGTTGGGTATTGGTATTGGCGGCACTGCCGATAAAGCCATGGCCTTAGCGAAAAAAGCACTGTTGCAACCTTTAGACATTCAGGAACTGATTAACAAAGGTGCGGAAACCCGCGCCGAAGAGTTACGCCTTGAGCTGTATGAAAAAATTAATCAGTTGGGTATAGGCGCACAAGGTTTAGGCGGTTTAACAACCGTGTTAGATGTGAAAGTTATGGATTGTCCAACCCATGCTGCGAATAAACCCGTAGCGGTTATCCCAAACTGTGCCGCAACGCGCTGGACTAAGTTTACTTTGGACGGCTCAGGACCAGCTCAGTTGCAGCCACCAAAGCTTGAAGATTGGCCAGAGGTGACGCGAGAGGCCGGTGATAATGTTAAGCGCGTTAATCTTCAAGAGATTACTAAAGACGATGTTAAATCTTGGCAGCCTGGTGATGTATTGCTTCTGAACGGTAAAATGCTAACTGGACGTGACGCCGCACATAAGAAAATTGTCGATATTCTCAATAAGGGCGAAACGCTGCCGGTTGATTTACAAGGCCGTTTTATTTACTACGTTGGCCCTGTTGACCCTGTGAGAGAAGAGGTCGTTGGCCCCGCTGGCCCAACTACTGCAACACGCATGGATAAGTTTACCCATCAGGTGTTAGCTGAAACAGGCTTGATGGGAATGATCGGTAAAGCCGAGCGTGGACCTGTTGCTATCGATGCGATTAAACAGTTTGAGTCAACCTACTTAATGGCCGTAGGCGGTGCAGCCTACTTAGTGTCGCAAGCGATTAAGCATGCTGAAGTTAAAGCGTTTCCAGAGCTGGGTATGGAGGCTATTTATGAGTTTGATGTGGTTGATATGCCGGTGACGGTTGCGGTTGATTCAAAAGGNGAGTCAGTGCATAAAACTGGCCCTGCGATATGGCAGGCAAAAATTGAGGAGCANGCTATCAAGCTTGTCTAACGATTTTATTAAAAACACGCTCACGAAAAAGCCGCAATATGCGGCTTTTTTTGTTTAAAGCTTAAAATCTCTGCTTAAAGCTTGAATTTTTGCTGCGTATCGTATTCGTATTTATCTGCAGGCTATATTCACTGCAGTTAACAATTGTTAGGACCGCCGAGCAAATATCTACTCGCGAAAAGATGCGCTATTTTCTCGGCACATAGGCAAGGTTTTGGTGCCAGAAATCAACCACATAATCAACGCGTGTTCTCAGTAATTCCCGGTATTGCGGCAGGTCACTGAGGTGAACCCAGCGACATTCAATGATGCCTTCCTCAACTTGTGGGTTTAGGTCGTCATCGTCACCGTCATATTCCATCACATACCAGTGGGTTTTTTTTAAATATTTAACGCCGCGATGAGAGGTTGTATGCCAGGTTGGTACCAATTTTCCGGTAATGCTTAAACGCTCAAGAGAGAGTCCAGTCTCCTCGTTGACTTCACGCAGAGCACAATCTTCGTAAGATTGCTGAGGCTCTACTCGACCCTTGGGCATATCCCATTTACCGCGTTTGAACATTAATAGAATATGATGGTAGTGATTGCAGACTAAACCACCGGCAGACTCAATAATAGGTAAGCCAATCGTGCTTTCAAGCGAATACGTGTCGTTCGTGTCCATGACCAATGATCCGGCAAATAATGTTATTAAGAATCTACATTATCAGCGATTTGCTGTTTTGTCAGATCTTTCAGGATATTTTTTTGCTGCAATGAGAGGCCGTCAAAGTTAACGCCGTCAATTTTTACACTGTAGTCTTTACGAATATCTTCGCCAGTCAGAGGTACAAACTGTCGATTGCCGAAACTGCGGATGAGGTACAGCATGGCGGTTAGTCTCGCTTCGCGTTTCTTGTTTGAGTTTATCACGACCCATGGAGATTGCTCAGAGGAGGTATGCGCGAACATCTGCTCTTTAAATTTAGTAAAAATAGCCCATTTCTCTCGAGCCGCTAAATCGTTTTCCGAAAACTTCCAGTAGGCAAGTGGGTTTGATAGGCGTTCATTAAAGCGTCTTAACTGAGTTTCTTCGCCAACCGACAAATACAATTTGACTAACAGCAGGCCACTGTCGATATGCTGATGCTCCCAATTTAAAACTTTCCGCATGAAATAGCGATATTGCTGCTGGGTGCAATAGCCCATAGTGGGCTCAATTAATGCGCGGGAATACCATGAGCGGTCAAAAAAAACCATCTGCCCGGGTGCAGGAAAACAACGTTGGTAGCGATTAAACCAATACTTTGATTCTTTTTCGTTAGGGATGCCAAAGGCATTGATACGATAACCTGAGGGAATCAGGTTTTCTGTGAAGCGTTTAATCGTTGAGCCTTTGCCAGCCGCATCTCTGCCTTCAAAGACAATCGCAACACGCAATTTTTGTTTTATAATGCGTTGCTGCAGGCGCAATAATTCTACCTGTAAGCGGCGCTTTTCGATTTGATAATCAGCGTTCGAAATGCCGTTATAAGGGGTTTCAATCGATTGGATTTTCTTAAGCTTCATGCACTTTGCCTACATTACCTGCAATGCATTAGGCAAATATCATGCCCAATAAACTATAGATAGAATATGTCACTTTTATGACAATACAATGACACACAGAGTCATACGACAAACAATGCCAATTGAATTAGCTGCAGTTGAACTTCTGAGGTGAGTCGAGTTTTGGATAATATTGTGTAAAGAAGTGAATAGCTTTTAAAGTTTGGAAACCATCAAACCAATCATCGAATGCTTTGCATCGCTGCTGTGTTTGTTTGAACTGCCTTAAAAAGCCAACGGCACGCGCCTGCAACTGCAGCTGCTTTGACAATTGCTGTAATAATGGCTGTTGCAGAGCGTCGACAAGCATATCTGCAACTTGTTGCTCGAGAAATTCATCGTTGGCGTCAAGTCCGCTGTTAGCGAGCTGATTCAGCAACATGAGCCACTGACGCAGTAAATGAAAGCACTCTGGATGATAAAAGATAGCTTGCTCACCATTAAGTAGCTTGCTAACCGCTGGGCCGGTGCCAAAGGGCACACGATCTGATATGCGACAGGCAATGCTAAGCGTGATGTCAGCGAGCGTGTTAACTGTGCCATGCTTCTGCAATTTATTGAGTAGATAAAAATCTTCGCCTGCCGCACGTTTTGGGAAGCCTCTTACGGCTACATAAGCTTGCTGTTGAATCAATAAGCAGCTGCCAATGCTGTGAAATGCATAATGCGATTTGGCCCATGCTAATCCATCAACATAATGATGCAAACTTCGCTCATAGGTTTGCGTGGCACTCACAATGCTGGGTACTTGGCCTGCTTGATCATGGCGGAAGTTGAGCACCCATGCCGCGGACTGCGCTTGCTGCGCGATAGT
>JABSRR010000094.1 GCA_013215025.1 Pseudomonadales bacterium | reverse complement strand
GCGACTTATCCATGCGCTCTTCCGCATCAAGTTTTATTTCATCAATCATCATTTTTCTCCAACAGCGTTACTGCCTATTATTCTTCTACTGAGGCCTGGGATAATCCCGATGCATCGTTATTAACCAAAGTGCCTTCGTTTTCACCCATAACAATACTGAGCAGCGCACCCTGCTTCTCCATTTCAAAAACCCGAATCGGCATATCGTGATCTCGACACAAACAAATCGCGGTGAGATCCATCACCCCTAATTTACGGTCAAGCACCTCATCAAAAGAGAGTTGTTCGAATTTTTTAGCATTTTTATTGGTCACAGGATCAGCGTCATAGACGCCATCAACCTTGGTCGCCTTCAGAGTGATATCAGCATTAATCTCAATCGCGCGTAAACAGGCAGCTGAATCGGTGGTAAAGAAAGGGTTACCGGTACCGGCAGAAAAAATGACCACATCACCCTCAGAAAGCGCACGCATGGCCATGCGTCGATCATAATGATCAACCACACCGCTCATTGGAATGGCAGACATCACCCGACTAGGAATATTAGCGCGCTCTAAAGCATCGCGCATAGCCAGGCCATTCATGACCGTTGCCAACATACCCATATGATCACCAGCGACGCGATCTAGGCCAGCCTCTGACAATGCTGCGCCTCGATAAATATTACCGCCACCTATGACTAAGCCGATTTGAACCCCAATACCAACCAGCTGGCCTATTTCAAGCGCCATTTGATCGAGAACCTTGGGGTCAATACCAAAACCCAAATCACCCATTAGGGCTTCGCCACTTAGCTTCAAGAGAATGCGTTTATAACGTTTATCTGGCATGCAGCTGCCTCCTATCGAGCCGTCATTTGTTAACCGCACAATATATAAAAATTAGTGCATAACAGCGAGCTTTTTCAGCAATTTTTAGACCCACCTGAGGAGATAATGAGGCCGTAAACAACTGTACTTTAATGCCTTCATTTGCAGGCAAAAAAAAAGAGCCCAGAGGCTCTTTTTTTCACAAAGCAAATATGACTAGCTGCCCGCTAACTGCTCAGCAACCTCGGTAGCAAAATCTTTTTCTTCTTTTTCGATACCTTCACCAACTTCGAAACGGATGAAGCTAACAACTTTTGCACCTGCTTCACTGGCTAATTTTGCCACTGTAAGATCAGGGTTTTTCACAAAAGCCTGCTCGGTTAAGCTGATTTCTTTTAAGAACTTCTTGATTCGACCGCCAATCATCTTCTCAACGATTTCGGCAGGCTTACCTTCCATATCCGGCTGCGCCTTGATGATATCAGACTCTTTATCAATCACTTCTTGCGANACCGCCTCAGGCGATACAAACTGAGGGTTTACCGCNGCAACATGCATTGCAATGTCTTTNGCCAACTCAGCATTACCGCCTTCTANGGCAACAAGCGCAGCTATACGGCTACCGCCATGAACATAGGCACCAACGGTATCACCAGCCAGCTCGTCAGCACGGCGAACACCAATGTTTTCACCAATTTTTTGCACTAATGCTTCACGCTTATTCTCAAGCTCGCCAGCAACGACTGCCGCAACATCGGTATTTTTTTGTGCAAAAACAGCGTCAGCCACGTCAGCAACAAAACCTAAGAAGCTTTCATCTCGGGCCACAAAGTCAGTCTCAGAGTTTACCTCTAGTACTGTTGCATAGCTGTTATCTTCAGCAACACGCACGACAACAGCGCCATCAGCCGCAACTCGGCCGGCTTTTTTAGCTGCTTTCATGCCTGAGGCTTTACGTAAATTTTCAATTGCAAGCTCGATGTCACCATCGGTCTCTTTAAGGGCTTTTTTACAATCCAACATACCCAAGCCGGTACGCTCACGGAGTTCTTTCACCATTGCTGCAGAAACTGCTGCCATAATTCAATCCTCTTTAAATTCTGTTTTGTGTAACGAAAAAAGGGGCTAATCCGCTGCGGAGCCCCTTTAAAAAAATCAGCGCAACAATTTACTCAGCTGCTGCTGCGTCGTCTGCCGCTTCTTCGTTAGCAGCTTCTACAAACTCATCAGCAACTGCAGCACCCGAGGCTTTTGCCTTACCTTCGATGCAAGCGTCAGCAACAGATGCTGCATACAATTTGATAGCGCGAATAGCGTCATCATTACCAGGAATAACGTAATCAACGCCATCAGGGTTAGAGTTTGTATCAACCACACCAATCACTGGAATACCTAGCTTATTTGCTTCGGTGATGGCAATGCGCTCGTGATCAACGTCTACTACAAATAATACATCTGGCAGACCACCCATGTCTTTAATACCACCGATTGAACGGTCAAGCTTTTCCATGTCACGGGTACGCATCAACGCTTCTTTCTTGGTTAGCGAGTCAAACGTGCCATCTTGTGATTGCGTCTCAAGATCTCTAAAACGTTTGATAGATTGACGAATCGTTTTGTAATTCGTCAACATACCGCCTAGCCAGCGATGGCTAACAAAAGGCATGCCTGCGCGCTCTGCTTCAGCCTGCACAATTTTACTGGCAGCACGCTTGGTACCAACAAATAAAATCTTATTACCTGAGGCCGCTTGCTTTTGTACAAAGCTTAATGCATCGTTAAATGCAGGTACGGTATGTTCTAGATTGACGATATGAATTTTGTTGCGAGCACCAAAAATGTAGTTTTTCATTTTTGGGTTCCAGTAACGGGTTTGGTGACCGAAGTGGACGCCCGCCTGAAGCATGTCGCGCATACTTACACTTGCCATAATATTTTCCTCTATTGGGGTTATCTCAACTGATACCGCAATCTGTAACCCAACTCAAAACTGCATCAAAGCAGCACAAAGCACCCAAGGCAACAGTCAATATTACGGTACGATTTATGTCAGCCAAACTGACGGGGCGCTTTATACCATAAACACCAGGCAAACCCAAGTAAAAAGGCAATATTCCTGGTCAAAAAAATCATATACAATACACGCCCTTACGCAAACACAGCATGATCTAGAGCGGTCATCCATAGCAGCAGCGTAAAACAAATGATTTAACGATTTGAGCAGCAAAGGTTTCTCATGGGCATTACACTGAAAAACGCGGCAGACTTCGACGGCATGCGCATCGCAGGCCGATTGGCCGCTGATGTTTTAGATATGATCGCAGAACACGTCAAACCAGGCATTAGCACGGGTGAGTTAGACCGCATTTGCCATGATTATATCGTCAATACACAACAGGCCAGCCCAGCACCACTATTTTACCCATCCTACGATAAGGACGACCCTAGCGCCTTCCCTAAGTCGATTTGTACTTCGGTGAATGACGTCATCTGTCACGGCATACCATCGGATAAAAAAATTCTGAAAAAAGGCGATATTATTAATATTGATATCACCGTCATCAAAGACGGCTATCATGGCGACACCTCAAAAATGTTTTTTGTTGGCGAGGCCAGCCCTTATAACCGCAAATTAGTCGAGATAACGCAGCAATGTATGTATGCCGCGATGCGCATTGTGAAACCGGGCACACAGCTGGGCGATATCGGCGCGGTTATTCAACAGATCGCCGAGTCTAACCACTATTCGGTAGTCCGTGAATACTGTGGACACGGCATTGGTAAGGTTTTTCACGAAGAGCCGCAAATTTTACACTACGGCAAAGCTGGCACCGGACTGAACCTTGAAGCTGGCATGACCTTTACGATTGAGCCCATGATCAACCTTGGCAAGCGCCACACAAAACTTAATGTCAAAGACGGCTGGACGGTGACCACCAAAGATCGAAAAAACTCTGCGCAATGGGAGCATACGCTTGGTGTAACAGAGAGCGGGATTGAGGTATTCACCGCACGCCCAGAAGAAGCCGAATGGTTTAATGCCTAATTAGCAAGCGCCCAGCCATGTCTTTTTTACTCGATCATCTGCATAGCGAAGCCGCTACACTGCACTCGGCAAAGAGTGTTGATGAACTAATTTTGCGCTGTAAAAACTGTCATGCCGACGCACAACAGGTTTTGTTCAAGGCTTTCGAATCGGGCAGCGATATTGAATCCTTGGTACTGGCTCGCTCCAAGCTTGTAGATGCACTTATCACTGGGGCGTGGCGATTCTTTTTTCACTCGGTACCGCAAGATATAAGCATTGTCGCCGTCGGCGGCTATGGCCGACAAGAGCTGCTGCCACATTCAGATATTGATATTTTATTACTAGCCAGCGAATCAGCGCTGCAGCATCACGGCAGCTTGCTAAGTGATTTCATCACTTTCCTGTGGGATATCAAGCTTGATATCGGTCATAGCGTCAGAACCATTGACGACTGCGTTAATCAGGCTAAAGACGACATCACCATCATGACCAATTTGATGGAGTCGCGCACCATATGTGGCGACAGCAGCCTTCATGATGCATTAATGCCGCAAATCCAGCCCAATCAAATTTGGTCATCCAGCGATTTTTACACTGCTAAATGGCAGGAACAGAAAGCGCGTCACCGAAAGTACAACAACACTGAGTATAATCTCGAACCCAATATAAAGAACGGTCAGGGCGGTCTGCGCGACATCCAAATGATCGGCTGGGTAGCAAAACGCCACTTTCATGTCGCGCAAGTCAGCGAATTAGTGGCGCAGGGCTTTCTTACCGCTGAAGAGTATCAAATCATGGTGAACGGCCATAATTTTTTACTCACTGTACGCTTTGCGTTGCATATGATCACTGGGCGCGAGGAAGACCGATTATTATTCGAACACCAGCGCAATATTAGTGGCCTACTAGGTTATCAAGATACCGAAGACGGCATCGCCATAGAGCACCTGATGAAGCAGTATTATCGCTGGGCGTTAGCGCTGTCTGAGCTAAATGATTTGGTATTACAGCTATTTGATGAGCAAATTTTAAAAGCCTGCGACGCTGAAGAGTTTTTAAATATCAACCCGCGCTTTCGCCTTCGCAATCAATACATTGAAGCCACTAACGATAAAGTATTTGCCAACGACCCCTCTGCACTGCTCGAACTATTCGTCATTAATTCGCAGCGCGATGATATCAAAGGGGTGCGCGCCTCCACCATTCGACAATTACGCGAGAACCGGCACTTAATCGATGAAGAATTTCGTTGTGAGCCAAGAAATCAACAATTATTCCTAGAGATCCTTCGAGCACCAAGACGTGTGGCTTCAAATATCAAACTGATGAAGCGCTATGGTATTTTGGGTAAATACATACCCGCATTTGGCAAGATTATTGGCTTATCGCAACATGATCTTTTTCACATCTACAGTGTTGATGCCCATACCATCAACGTGCTGATGCATGCGCGACGCTTTAGCTACGAAAACAATACCGAAAAATTCCCAATAACCAGCCAAGTAATGAAGCGCATTGAGAAAAAAGAGCTGCTGTATTTGGCCTGCATTTTTCACGATATTGCCAAGGGTCGAGGTGGCGACCACTCTCGTCTTGGCGCTGACGATGCATTCGAATTCTGTCAAGCACACGGGCTCAATCTGGCTGAATCAAATCTCGTTGCATGGCTGGTGCGACAGCATTTACTGATGTCTTACACCGCTCAGAAAAAAGATTTATCCGACCCTGANGTGATACGCGCCTTTGCGCTCAAAGTTGGCGATCAACTGCATCTTGACCTGCTATTTTTGTTAACNGTAGCCGATATTAACGGTACCAACCCAGAGCTTTGGAACGCCTGGCGCGCATCATTGATTCGCCAGCTATACTATGAAGCCAAACGCATGCTGCGACGAGGACTCGAAACCATTGTTGACCAGCAAAGTATCATTGATAGTAAGCAGCAAGCCGCACAAGCGCTATTAAGCAGTTCGCTGATTGAAGACGATTATCATGCTATCTGGCAAAGTGCAGGCGATGATTACTTTCTCAAGGAAAGCGCCTCGGACATTGCTTGGCACACATTAGAAATCTGCCAACATCAACAACAATCTAAAGAAAACGCCCTAGTGTTATTCCGCGCCGCTGAGGATGTTATTTTTGCTGGTGCGACCCAGCTGTTTGTTTATGCGAAAGATAAGCCTAACGTTTTCGCTATAGTAACCAGCATATTAGAACAGCATCAACTGAGCGTGGTCGATGCACGTTTATACTCATCGAACTCTGCTTACATTATTGATACTTTTTATGTACTTGATGCGAATGGCGACAGCTTGCTGGCAGAGGACCCACGTTTCGTCATTATGCAACAACAAATAAGCCAGCAGCTGAATGCCAACGCAATAGACACTAGCCTAAACCAGCGGAGAACGCCGAGAAAATTAAAATCCTTTGGCATACCCACACGTGCATTTATCTCACAAATTGAGGGTAAAAACTTTTCTAGCCTAGAGGTAATATCAGCGGACCGTCCGGGCTTATTAGCAACGCTTGGCAGCATATTTGTTGAGTTTAAACTCAACCTTATTAACGCTAAAATTGCGACCTTGGGCGAGCGGGTTGAGGATGTATTTTTTATTACTGATCAACACCAAACCGCGCTGACCGACCCCAAGCTATGTCTTAGCATCGAACAAGCTATTTGCGATCGACTTGATCAACAAGTTGCGCACAATGACCTTACGGTTTAACAAACTTATGAACCCGCTACTGCAGACATTACAGCCCTATCCATTTGAAAAACTAAACGCGCTGAAAGCAGGTATAGCAGTGAGCTGTCAGCAGCCACATATTGCACTGTCCATCGGCGAACCTAAACATCAACCACCGCAGCTGGCCATCAATGCCTGGCAAAATAACTTAGACAAAGTCAGCCTATACCCGAAAACTGCTGGTCGCGCTGACCTCAAGCAAGCGATCATCGACTGGTTGAATAAGCGCTTTGGCCTATCAACCAGCTTAACACCACAACAAGTATTGCCGTTAAACGGCACCCGCGAAGGCATTTTCTCCTTTGTGCAAGCGATCGCCGATGGCTCCAACCCAAATGGCAAAATTTTAATGCCAAACCCGTTTTATCAAATATATGAGGGGGCAGCTTTATTAGCAGGGGTTGAGCCTTATTTTATACCTTGCTTAAAAGACAACGGCTTTCTTGCCGATATAGAATCGCTGACAGAAAGCGACGAACAGGCACTCAAAGACTGCCAAATTTTGTTTATCTGCACGCCAGGCAACCCCAGTGGCGCAATCATTCCAGAGCAACAACTGATTCGGCTTATCCAGCTTGCTGAACAATATGATTTTATTATTGCCTCTGATGAATGCTACAGCGAAATTTACTTCGATGAATCTCAGCCGCCCTGCGGCTTATTACAAGCTGCTGCCAGCATGGGTCGTCATGACTATAAGCGTTGTGTAGTATTTCATAGCTTGTCTAAACGCTCTAATCTGCCAGGTCTGCGCTCAGGCTTTATAGCGGGCGACCAAGACGTTATTCAAGCCTTTTTGCAATACCGCACATATCATGGCTGCGCGATGGCCGAGCCTACGCAATTAGCCAGCATTGCCGCATGGCAAGATGAGGCACATGTAATCGCAAACCGCAGCCTTTACCAAGAAAAATTCAAGCAAGTGTTAGACACGTTGGATGGATCACTGAACGTCAACATGCCTGATGCGGCATTCTATCTATGGCCTGAACTCCCCATTGATGATGAAACCTTCTGTCAAAGACTATTTGCCGAGCAACATATCACTTGTTTACCAGGGCAATACCTGTCGCGCACGGTTAATGGGCTTAATCCGGGTAAAGGTTTCGCTCGCATTGCGCTTGTTGCCGAGCCGGCCGAATGCATTGCGGCTGCACAACGGATAAAACAATTTATGCAACAGCATTTTGTCTAGTTATATTGTTAGCCATTAGTTTTGAAAAATTAGCAGCAATTTTTATATTCAATTAACACAGGAAACAACTATGACAACCGTATATGGCATCAAAAATTGCGATAGCGTAAAAAAAGCACAGCAATATTTGACGCAAAGGGACCAAGCGTTTACGTTTCATGACTTCCGCACTGACGGTTTAGATGAAACCTTGGTTAGATGTTTTCTTGATCAGCTTGGCCTCGACAAGGTGATCAATAAACGCAGCACCACATGGAAGCAGCTCGACGAACATAGCAAAACCCATCTCAATCAAGACAGTGCGATTGCTCTCTGCCTTGAACACCCAACCTTAATTAAACGACCTGTGTTAGAGCATAACGGCCAATATTTCATTGGCTTTAAAGCCGATGATTATGCTGCCATCTTTGCGCATGCCTTGTAAGCCAAAGCAAACATGCACCCTAACCTGCCTCGATTCCCAATTACATTTTCAACATAAGAGATATATCGATGACATCATTATTCAGCTTCGGCCTAGGCACCGCTTACCAGAATAGCAAAGGTGATTACCTTGACAGCTATTTCCCTGCACCACTGAAAGACGTAGAGCTGGGCGACGCTCTGCAAAGCATTGGCTATACCAACGGCAATCAGACCATTCTGTTAGATACAGAAAAACTTACCGCTTTAGCAGCAGCATTGCAGCAAGCAGGCTTTGTAGAACAGGCCGAGCTTGCAACAAAGCTTCAAGCGAGCAGCCAAGCAGTGATTGCCGTCGCTTTAGCAAGCGATGAAAAGCCAAATACCACACCTGAAGCTTATTTAAAGCTTCACTTGTTATCGCACCGCTTGGTTAAGCCACATGGTACAGTGTTAGATGGAATTTTTCCTTTACTACCAAACGTGGCATGGACCAATCTTGGCCCAATCGACCTTGAAGAGTTACCAGCAAAACAATTAGCAGCGCGTTTAAATGGTGAGACATTAGAAGTTGCATCAGTAGACAAATTCCCCAAGATGACTAACTATGTAGTCCCTCAAGGTGTTCGCATAGCGCACACTGCCAGAGTGCGTTTAGGCGCCTATATTGGTGAAGGCAGCACTATCATGCATGAAGGTTTTGTGAACTTTAATGCCGGCACAGAAGGTACCGCAATGATTGAAGGCCGCATTTCTGCAGGCGTGTTTGTCAACAAGGGATCTGACCTTGGCGGCGGTTGCTCAACCATGGGCACGCTATCAGGCGGCAATAATATTGTTATCTCTATCGGCAGCGAGTGCTTAATCGGCGCCAATGCTGGTGTTGGTTTACCATTAGGTGATCGCTGCACGGTCGAAGCAGGTCTCTATATTACCGCTGGCAGTAAGGTCGAGGTGAAAGACAGTGAGGGTCAAGTGGTCGAAAAAGTAGCCGCGCGTGAATTAGCCGGTAAATCCGATTTACTGTTTCGTCGCAACTCCTTAACAGGCGCCATTGAGGTGCTGACCAATAAGTCGGCAATTCAGCTCAATGAAGAGCTGCACGCCAACAACTAAGCGCCGATGGCTCTGTGTATCTACCCAGCCACGTTCAAAATTTGCGTCGCTGGGTAGCTGAAGCTGCAGAGCCATAAAAGCAATCAACATTATTGAATCATTAACGTTGATTTCAATGCGAGAGACGAAACACGAGAGACGAGACGTAATAGCTTCAGCCTGTTAGCACTCTTTAGCATTTGCTTTTATCGGTAATGATACCTTCAAAAACAATTTGCTAGCTCAAATAGGGCTTACGGCTTGATACTATCAAGCCGTTTGCGCGTAAATCAGGTATGTATCAGCTATTTGAAAAAAGCATCAACTGTCCCTATTGCGCCGCACAAATAGAAGTCGTCATTAATTCTGAGGATTGCGGGCAAAGCTATATTGAAGATTGCCAAGTCTGTTGTCGACCCATCAACTTTTTGATTGGCTCAGACACAGGGCAAGAGCCTAGTGTAGAGGTATTCAGTGAAAACGACTGCTATTAGCTGTTTTTAGTTTGGCAAAAAGCCTCAAATGCCTCAGCAGTATTTTCAAAACCCTGTTCAGCGGCTAACTCCCAAGGTCTAACGCATTGCTCTAATTTCGCACACCACTGATAGCCAGCTGAGGCAATACAGCCATGTTCGTCTCGGTCAGCACCGACGGGTTTGAGTTGGTCAGTCATAACAGCCTCCGTTTCACAATAGGCAGAGAATGCCGCTGCAGTATTCGCAAAATTTTCTTGCTCACTCAGCTCCCACGGCCGTTCACAGCTTGCGGTGCTAGCACACCATTGATAGCCTGCCGAGCCAATACAGCCATAGGCATCCGTGTCGTCGCCAACCTTTTCAGCGATGCTCTCAGTATCGGCTGAAACCTCGTCTTTTAAAGACTGCTTGCTGTAAACATCTGCAGCAACCGGCGCGGAGAGTTCCGAGTTTGACGATGACTGATCAGAGCAGGCGGCTAAAGCCGCACCCAGTAGCAATGAAATCGCTAATAATTGCATTCTTATTGACATATATATCCCTATCAAACTTATCCTAAAGCGTTAATCACTGTAACTAACATCTAACTTGCGAAGCGCTTAAATAAAGTGAAGCGCTTAATTAAAGTACTGCGCCTCAAAGCTGGCAATGGGCTTTTTATCACTATTCAACAAGGTTAGCTTATGCTCATGAATCGAGAAATACGCCGTTGCTTCGAGCACGCCGGCAAACGCCGCCTCTGTATCCATACCCTCTAAACAGGCTTTTTTTGTCATTGCGATTGGGCCAAACGATAAATCATTACCCTCGCTAGCATAACTGCCCATCATATTATTACAGCCTGCAAAACCTTTAAGGCTGCTGTCATTATCATTTAGTTGAAAAAAGGCTTCTTGCTTTTGATTCTCAGTCATTGCAACTGTTTGCTCTCCGATGCTAATCAATTTCCAGTAGGTGTTAGACAAGCTGGCCAGCGGGTTTACCGAAACCACTGCCAAACCCGTTACCGCTTTGTGCTCAGCGCTAGCGCTAGATTCAGCAGAGTGTTGTGCCACCATGGATAATTTAATCGAAATAGCAGCATCAGGGTCGCGAAATGGATTTAAGGACTCTGTTGAGGTCATTAATAATTTATCGGCCAAGGTAATTGTTGCCCGTAAGCTGTAGGACATATTTGGCACAATTAACGAGGGGTCATAATCCAAAGAAAAAGCATAGGGTGGCGCACCCTCAAGGGTTTGGCTAACAGCAGCGATTTGGGTTGAGGCAACATCCATTTTTGATACATCTTCTAGGCTTACCGTTAGTTCAGCACCGGGTGGCAACAGCTTGCGTTGTAGATAAAAAACCTCACCTGATAATGTCGATACAGTCACCGTTGCCTCCTTTTCTGTTTGATCATCTGTAGTTACAGCGGTTTTTTGCTCACAAGCCATCAGTAACATGCTGATAAAGCCTAGTAGTAATAATCTAAACACCCTATACTCCCTATAAATTGTTGTAAGTCTTAGTGCTTTCAAGCTAAACGGTAAAAATATTAGCCCTCAGATTAGCACTATTGACCATAAAATACATTGCCACCAAGAAATAATTAGCTTTTAAATAGGATTTTCTAATGCATGGCTTTTATCGCATTACCTTAGCTTATTTTGCTGACTTAGCCCATTTTCGCTCAGTTATCGCTTCCCTTCTCTGCTTTCTCGCCACTCCCAGTATGGCGCTAGAGTTCGAACAACTCAGTTTAAAAACCGGCTACAGCTTCGCGATTGATTACACCGATGAAGTCAACAACCGCATTATTGGCATAGAAAGCCCGTCACAAAATGGCTTCGCGCTAAACGGCAGCTTAATTTTTGATACCGATAAAAGCTATTATTTTAGACCCTACCTAGATCTCGCCTGGCTGGTACAGCAAGACCGATACTTTATTATTCCAGCCATTGGCTTACGCCACGACTTTAATCTTGATAATAGCCGCTTTCAGCCATTTTACAGCCTTGGCCTTGGCTATACCTTTTTGTTTCGCGAAGAACGGCCTGTGGTTGACACGGTGGCGCAAAGCGAGACTGGTCAGGCATTTAGCTTCAGTGCACAGACAGGTGCCAGTGTATTAATCACCAAGCATATCGGCTTAGATCTTACGCTTCGCTACGATGGCTTTGTCATCGATACAGTCACAGTGGTAGGCGATCAAATCAACACCATTCAAGACCGTGGCGCACTGAGCTTGTTGCTGGGCTTAAACTTCCACTTTGGTGATCATCCCGTGACCGGGCCCAATGATGAAGATATGGATGGCGTAATAGATGCACAAGATCTTTGCCTTGGCACCCTCGCCAATGTACCGGTCAATGAGGCCGGCTGCCCACAGTATCGCTTCAATATTAATCTTGATTTTACTTTTGCGGCTTATCAAATGGCCGACTTAGTCAACCACCCTGACTTTGATACCGTTGCTTTCTTAAATAAAAATCAAAACTACGCCCTGCGCATTATCGGCTACACCGACAGCAAAGGCAGCCAAGCATTTAACCAGAGGCTATCGCAACAACGTGCAGACAGCGCAAAACAATATCTATTGGAGCAAGGCATTGCAGCTGAGCGCATTAGCGTGCTGGCGCGCGGCGAAAACGAACCTCTATTTGATAACGACACAGACGAGCATCGTTTAGCCAATAGACGCATTAAGTTTGAATTTTACCGCTCAGAATTAGGTGCAGAATGAGACGTTTCAATTTTTTTATCCTCGCTTTATTTGTCTTCTCCACACTGACATCATGCAGTAATGACAATCCGCTATATAACGAAGGAATATCATCTGAGCTTTTTAGCATCAGCCCTATAACAGCAACCATCAATATTGCCACGCAGCAGCAATATCAGGCGTTTTTTTATAACCAGCAAGGCCTGCAAGAAGACGTGAGTAATTCAACCTTATGGTCGGTTGACAAACCAGAGTTGGCAGAGATCAATAATAATGGTTTGCTAACTGCCAAACGTTCTGGCACGGTTATTATAACTGGCATATTTAACGCCTTTACCGCTACAGCAACGCTGCACATCACTGATAAAAATATTACAAATATCACGGTTACCCCTCCTGAACGACTCAGTATAGTTGGCCTGTCTAGTCAATTTTTCAGCTTTGCCGAATTTGATGATGGCGGCAGCCAAGAAATTACCGACGCCTCTCGCTGGAGTAGTGCTGACGACAGCGCAATTATACTTGACCCTGGTCAAGCACTTGCCTTACAAACCAATGCCCCTGCTGGTGTAGAAATACAAGCCGACTTTGCGCTGCAAGGTAATAGCTTCAGCGATAGCGGTTTATTAGAAATCACCAATGCCCAGATTGAAGCTCTGTTCATAGACCCGCCTAATAAAGTATTAGTGGTTGGCGAGCGTCAAATCTATAGCGCCTATATTAAAATGAGCGGTGGCGAATTTATCAATGTTTCACCTCAGGTTGATTGGTCCGTCGAGAACGTTGAAAATGCCGTCATCAGTAATTTCAATTTTAATAAAGGCGAACTTATTGCGCGCTCACAGGGTAAAACTCGCGTTATTGCTACGCTTAACTATGCCGGCCAAAGCATTTTGGCATTTTCAGATTTAACCGTCATACCTTTGGCACTTGAAAAAATAGAAATCACACCTAACGAGATCACTGTGCCAAAAGGGGTATCCGGGCGTTACAATGCGATTGGTACCTTTAATAATGGTGACAGCCGAGATATTAGCGATGATGTTTTGTGGTCGGTTTCAAACAGCTCGGTGGCCAGTATTGAGCCCAGAGGCTTAGACGGTGGTACCGCCAACGCCTTACTACCCGGCACCACATCCATTTTTGCCGAGCTTAACGGCATCAACGACCAGGCCTTTGCCACCGTAACCGCGCCTGAACTAGATCGTATTGAGGTATTTCCTGAGTCCGCCGAAGTACCTTTAGGCATTGACCAACCTTATACCGCGATCGCTTATTTCCAAGATGGCAGCAGCAACAATATCAGCAAACTTGCCAGCTGGGATAGCTCTGAAAAAACTGTCGCTGAGGACGACCTTAGAGTGCCTGGGCTTGCGCGCAGCTTTGCCGTCGGCACGACAGAAATCAAAGCCACTTGGCGCTCAAAATCTGACAGCGGTAGCTTAATTGTTAATAACCCAGCACCTATCTCGGTAGAGATTCAGCCCAGACGCACAATACTGCCGCTGCGCAGCGATGCACCTTATCAGGCTTACCTCACCGACTCACTGGGTCAAGTCACCGACGTTACCAGTCAAGTTGAATGGTCAAGCTCAAACGAGAATATTGCCCAGGTCACGAATAATGTTGATAGTCGCGGCGTGGTGCACAGCAAAAACCCAGGGCAGTTTGAACTTTCAATCGAATACCCCACCGCTACCGGTGTATTAACCGATGCCCTGAATATTACTGTACTATCTGGCTATGTGACGTTTATAAGCGCCTCCTGCCTGCCTTCAAACCCAAATGTTGGCGACACTGTTACCTGCGAGTGTGAAGCCACTTTATCGACAGCTAACGATAAATACGACTGCACTTCATTAGCAATATACACTCCATCACCTGAGGGCTTATTACGGTTTTTTACCGAGCCTGGCAGGCAAAATCAGGCTGAGGCACTGAGCTCTGGGCCCGTGAATGTGTATGTCGAATTTAATAACTCGTCTACAAATAGCTCGGTGAATATTCAATAAATCATTAAAAGCATGTAGCTTAGTGAAAACTGAGCTATGTTTATAACAAACTGATAAAAGGAACTTTTTATGTTTGATACTAATAATATTCAAGGCTATATCGATAGCTATGCTATTCCATGGGGCATCAATATTGCGCTAGCAATACTGATTTTTTACATTGGTAAAATTGTCGTAAAAGCGGTTGTTGGTCTGGCCGGCAAATTGATGCTAAGAGCCAATTTAGACGAGATGTTAGTCTCGTTTGTGCAAACCATTGTCAACGCCGTATTGATGCTGTTTGTCGTGGTTGCGGCTTTAAACAAATTAGGGGTCGACACCACATCTTTGGTTGCCTTGCTAGG
>JABSRR010000093.1 GCA_013215025.1 Pseudomonadales bacterium | reverse complement strand
CACCGCCGACAAAAACCTGCTGATGTAAATCTAATTCATCCAATGTTTGCCGAACATCTGCAACTAACTGCTTTTCTAAGCGGTAGCGAGACTGCTTCAATTGCTCTAATGCACGTACAGCGCTGGCAAGATCAGCGTAATCACCGTAGCTAGTGATTGCGCCGCTTTGTTTGGCACTATCAATACTGTAGCGCAGCTCACGCACCGCATCTGCAGGGCGTATATTAATTTGAATCGCCAGCGTACTTTCATCTTGGCTGGTTAGCAGCTGCTTATACACAGGGCTATTGGCAAACTCCTGCCTTGCTAAATCAAGGTTCAATGCTGGGTCTTGCAAATAGCGAACGCCACTCGACATAGAGGATAGATTAACTTTTGGCGAATACAGCAAAGGCACATCGAGATAGCTGACGACCGACTCTACCCCTTCGATATTCCGTAAACGTTCACTCAACAAACTCACTTGCTGCATGGTTTGCGCTGAAAATACACCGCTCTCGCTTTGCGCTGTGGGTCGAAATGCTAAAAATAAAAAGTCTGATGTGCCAAAGGTTTGGGTGACATCGCGATAAATTTGCAGCGAAGCGTCACCCTCGAGCAGCAATGAATCTGATGAGGCATCAATTTTTAACTGCGGAATAAAGCTTGCAAAAAATACGGTTAGCGTAGCAATGCTCACTAACAATAAACGCGGAAAGTCCAGTAAGGCGCGATAAAAAGACAACAACATAATATCGCTTACTCAGCCTCACCCCAAGCAGGCATAAGTAGCGCTTCTGCCGGTAAGCTTAACTGCTGCAGAATTCGACTAACGACAAAATCAATCAAGTCGTTAATACTTTCAGGCTTGTGATAAAAACCAGGGCTTGCCGGCATAACCACTACACCAAGCTGCGCCAATTTGTGCATATGCTCAAGCTGAATTGCACCAAGCGGCATTTCACGCGGCAGTAAAATAAGTTTACGCTGCTCTTTTAAGCAAACGGTTGCAGCACGCTCAATTAAGTTCGTCGAATGCCCGTTTGCAATCGCCGATAAAGTGCCTGTGCTGCATGGACAAACCACCATCGCTTGCAGCGGATGTGAGCCAGATGCGACAGGTGACAGCCAGTCGGTTTTAGACCAAAGCTTTAAACTGGCTTTGCGCTTATCATGATCAGGTTCGAACAAACAGGCTAAGGCATCGGCAGAATCAGGCAATAAACAGTCATGCTCTAGCCTAGCAACTTCTCTTGCAGCCGATGACACCAAGACATGAATCACACACTCCTGCTGCAGCAAACATTGCAAAAGACGTTTGGCATAAACAAAACCTGATGCACCTGTAAGAGCAACACAATAATGTGGAATCGCCATAAATTTATTCGCCTAAATATTCAATCAGTCGTTGGTGAAAACCAGCAAATCCACCGTTACTCATGATCACTATTTGATCATAGGGCGCTGCAGATGCGGCAACTTTTTTAATTAAGGTTTCGATACTAGAGACCTGCTCACCTGCTGCAGCGGCTAATTGCCAGTCTTGGTCATGCATAAACCAGAATGCCTTATCTGCATAGCCCACTGCATCAATCAGCGCTTGCTGATGGACGCCCATCTTCATGGTATTTGAGCGCGGCTCAATAACCGCAATCAATTTGCCGCTGCGCTGATGCTGCTGGTTTTGCGCCTGCAAAGCTGCGGCGGCCCCCTCAAGTGTGCTCGCAATTGCTGTTGGGTGATGGGCAAAATCATCAAACACGCTGATGTGATTAACCGTGGCCAACAACTCCATGCGCCGTTTCACGCCAGCAAAGCGCATTAATGCTTCTGCTGCCTGCTGCGGTNTCACGCCAATATGTTCTGCTGCAGCCATAGCCGCCAGTGCATTACTGATATTATGTCGGCCCGTCATCGACCATTCGATCGACTCAGCAGCTTGCATGGATGGCGATAGATAACAAAAACTNGAGCCATCGGCTTTGTTCAGCTTAGCCTGCCAATAATCGGCNTTATTTGTAAATTCAGTATCAATAATGCTAAAGCCCTGCTGCTCTGACCAAATACCCTGCTGCACCACAGCATCCAAATTTTTGTCAGCTAAATTCACAATAGTGCGGCCAACACCGGGAACAATACGCAGCAAATGATGAAACTGTTTTTGAATCGCCGCTAAATTATCGAAAATATCAGCGTGATCAAACTCTAAATTATTCAACACCAGAGTTTTTGGCGCGTAGTGAACAAACTTACTGCGCTTATCAAAAAAAGCCGTATCGTATTCGTCGGCTTCAACCACAAAAAACATACTCTCGCCGAGTCTGGCAGAGAATGGAAAGTCCTGCACCACGCCGCCGATCAGAAAGCCTGGTTTTAAGCCCGCTTGCTCGAGAATATAAGCCAGCATACTGGCAGTTGTGGTCTTACCGTGAGTGCCGGCAACCGCCAAAACCCAACGATCTTTGAGAATATAGTCATGTAAAAATTGAGGCCCAGAGGTAAACGGCAAGGAGCGGTTGAGCATATACTCAACCATGGGATTACCGCGGCTCAGCGCATTACCCACAATTATCAAATCAGGCTCGACTGCGAAATGCTTGGGATCATAACCCTGATCCAACTGAATGCCCGCTTGTGCAAGCTGTGTGCTCATCGGCGGATACACATTGGCATCGCAGCCTGACACTTGAAAACCTGCTTCTCTGGCAAGCACCGCCAGTGAGCCCATAAAAGTGCCACATACGCCCAGGATGTATATATGCATAACGCCTGCAATTCCTTTTCGCACAAACTGCATTGAAGATGCTATGACCACAGCGCTTGGTATAGCAATTTTTCGAAAAATCAGTATGATACAGCCCTTTTGTGTGCAAGCACACCTACATATTAGAAATTATATTTTTTGGGGTCTATATGGCAAAGAAAAATGCCTTTTATGCACAGTCAGGCGGCGTTACGTCGGTTATCAACGCCTCTGCCGCTGGAGTCATCGAAACCGCTCGCAGCTATTCACAAATTGGCAAAGTGTATGCTGGCAACAATGGCATCTTGGGTGCGCTTACTGAAGAGCTTATCGACACCTCAAAAGAAACCAAAAAAACGATTGCGGCACTTAAACACACCCCTGCCGGCGCCTTTGGTTCTTGCCGTTATAAATTAAAAAGTCTGACCGATAATCGGGCAGAGTATGAGCGCCTCATCGATGTATTTAAGGCGCATAATATTGGTTATTTCTTTTATAACGGCGGTGGCGACTCGGCAGATACTTGCAACAAAGTATCACAGTTATCAGAAAAAATGGGCTACCCGATTCAGGCGATTCACGTGCCCAAAACCGTCGATAATGACCTCCCCTTTACCGATTGCTCACCAGGCTTTGGCTCAGTTGCTAAATATGTTGCGGTTTCAACACGCGAAGCAGGCCTCGATGTAGCCTCGATGTGCGAAACCTCAACCAAGGTATTTATTCTGGAGGTGATGGGACGCCATGCTGGCTGGATTGCGGCAGCAGGTGGCTTAGCCGCCGAGCAAGAAGGCGATGCACCGCATATTATCTTAATGCCTGAAGTTGCCTTTAATAAAGACAAGTTCTTACGCAAGGTTAAATCCACAGTAAAAAAACACGGCTTTTGCGTCATCGTGGCGTCTGAGGGTACCCAGTATAAAGATGGCACTTTTTTAGCTGACTCCGGCACAGTTGATGCGTTTGGCCATAAACAACTTGGTGGCGTTGCACCGACTCTCGCGCAAATGGTAAAAGATCAGCTGGGCTACAAATACCACTGGGCATTAGCTGACTATCTGCAACGCTCTGCACGTCATATTGCATCTAAAACCGACGTAGAACAGGCTTATGCCGTTGGTGCTGCTGCGGTACATAAAGCGATGGAAGGTAAAACAGCCATTATGCCCTGTATTGTCCGCGCCAATACTAAAAAGTATCGCTGGTCAATTGGTGAGGCGCCGCTTGATAAGGTTGCCAATGTTGAAGTAAAAATGCCCAAGAAATATATCGGCAGTGACGGCATGAGTATTACACCGGCCTGTCGTGAGTACTTATTACCGTTAATTCAAGGTGAAGATCACCCGCCTTATAAAAACGGTCTTCCGCAATATGCCAAACTGAAAAAAGTTATGGCTGATAAAAAACTAAAGCGCAAATTTAAACTCTAAGTATTGATAACAAATACTTGTTAAAGACAGGCTTAGCAAAAGCAATATTTATTTACAGTAGGTAGTACGATGTTTGATTTAATTAATCCAGAAAATAACAACACTGATAAGCTCGTGTGGTTAGGCCACCTCAGCCCTGACAGTGATACAATTGGCTCAGCCATTGGCGCCGCCGAGCTGTTCGGCGGCGAAGCACGTCGCGCGGGCGCATTAAACAAAGAAACGCAGTTTGTCGTTGATTACTGTGGTGTTTCTCTGCCACCAATGATTGAAGCAAAAGAAGGTCAACAGATTGGCCTAGTCGACTTCAACCAAAAAACCCAGCTGCACAAATGTGTTGATATGAATGATATTGTAGCGATTATCGACCACCATGCGATTCAAGATCAACCTATTACCTTTAATAACGTCATCTCTATGGATATCCGCCCATGGGGCAGCGCTGCAACAATCTTGGCGGATTATTTTGAAAAACAAGGCAAGACCCCAAGTAAAACCACAGCTTGCATGCTGCTGGCCGGCATACTGTCTGACACCTTAATTTTTGAGTCACCGACTACCAGCCCCTATGATCGCCCTTTTGCTGAAAAACTAGCTAAAGCCGCGGGCATTGATGATGTCGTTGAGTTTGGCACCAAAATGCTTGAAGCCAAGTCTGATTTAGCCGATACCGCCACCTACGACATTCTTAAAGGCGATTTTAAGCATTATGAAATCAACGGCACCAAGGTTGGCTTTGGCGTTGCTGAAACCCTGCTACCTGACCAACTGATCGCGCGTCAGCAAGAGTTTTTAGAAGAAATGAAGGGCGAGAAAGCAAAACAGGGCCTTGATCACATTTTCTTTGCCATTGTTGATACCAAATCTAAATTGAGCCACCTTGTTATTTACTCCGAGCAAGAAGGCGAGTTAGCTAAGCAAGCTTACGGTGAAAACTTTGCCGATGGCTGGATGAAACTGCCTGGCTTAATTTCTCGCAAAAAACAGCTCATGCCCGTTATCCAAGACGTGCTATCTGCCTAATCAATTGTGCAGGCTTAAGATAAACAATAAGCCTTTATTAATGCTAACTTAACATCAAAGAGGCTTCGGCCTCTTTTTTTGTGCGCCTAATAAAACTTGGTGGCAGTCAGCCTATATGCCACTGTGATATTTGAAATCACTTCTAGCCTGACTTATGCTGTTATTTTCAACAAAATAGAGCAGCTTATGAGTTATAACCTTGTACCGGCAGGTAAATCACTGCCCGATGATATTTATGTCGTGATCGAGATTCCGGCTAACCATGCACCGATAAAATATGAAATAGAAAAAGACTACGACTGCCTGATGGTAGACCGTTTTATGGCTACACCGATGTTTTATCCAGCGAATTATGGCTATATCAATAACACCTTGTCGGACGATGGCGACCCTCTGGATGTGCTGGTGGTCACCCCTTATCCAGTAGCGCCGGGCGCAATAATTCGCTGTCGAGCGATTGGCATTTTAAATATGTCTGATGAAGCAGGTCAGGATGCAAAACTGCTAGCGGTTCCACACAGCAAGTTAACTACTCTTTACAATGATATTGAGAATTACACCGATCTACCGGAACTACTAATCCAGCAAATTGAACATTTTTTTGAAAACTACAAAGATTTAGAAAGCGGTAAGTGGGTCAAGGTGGACGGCTGGGCTAATGCCGACGCAGCCCGACAAGAGATTAGTAAAGCAGCTGCTGCTTACGATTCAAACTGATTAAAAAGGGGGCTAATGCCCCCTGATGATTAGACGATTATTTCGTCTTTTTCTTAGCGGCTTTTTTCTTCGCCGGCGCTTTCTTAGCTACTGCTTTTTTCTTCGCTGGCGCTTTCTTTTTAGCTGGCGCTTTCTTTTTAGCTGGCGCTTTCTTTTTCGCAGCCGCTTTCGCTTTTGCAGCCTTAGCCTTAGCCGCAGCCACTTTCTTCGCTGCCTTCTCTACATCAGCCAAGTCAACGTTTGGCATAGCAGCTAATATTTCTTTATAAAGCTTCGTGCCCTTTCGAATTTGCTTGTGTTCGCAGTAAGACGCCACAGCTTTTTCCCAGGCGCCTTTTAGACCATGCGCATTCGCAGAAAAGCTGGTGCAAACAATCTTGCCGGTTTCTTCAGATGAAATGCCAACCTGAAAGATAGG
>JABSRR010000092.1 GCA_013215025.1 Pseudomonadales bacterium | reverse complement strand
AAAGATGTATTGATCAACTGGTTATTAACACAGCCATTGTTTGTGCACCAGCACACTATCGCGATGGCGCATGCTGGTATTCACCCGCAGTGGGACCTCGATACGGCGCAGAAACTTAACGATGAGGTCTGCCGTGTGCTTCAAAGCGATCAAGCGGCTGAATTTTTTCGCCAGATGTATGGCGATACACCGGATTATTGGCACAGTGAATTAAGCGGCATAAATCGTTTACGCTGCATTACCAATATTTTTACCCGCATGCGCTATTTAGATAGCGATATGAGGATTGATTTAGAGGCGAAAGTGAGCCCTGATCGACTGGATGCAAACAGTCAATTAAAGCCTTGGTTCGAGTTGCATAAAGGTTTATCTGGCAAGCTGTTCTTTGGTCATTGGGCCTCACTGCAAGGGCACTGTGAACACCCTGATATTTTTGCCCTAGATACAGGTTTTGTCTGGGGTGGCGCACTCACTATGGTCAATGCTGACAGCATGCAATTTCACCGTTATCAGTCTTAATAAATCATGCAACCGTTAGAATATTATCTTGTTGGTGGTGCGGTTCGTGATCAACTGCTAGGCATTGAAGGTGCTGACTTGGACTGGGTCGTTGTCGGCCATACAGTTCAAGACATGTTAGATCGTGGTTTTCAGCAGGTGGGTAAAGACTTTCCGGTATTTTTACACCCTGAAACCAAACAAGAATATGCTCTCGCGCGACAGGAAAGAAAAATCGGCTCTGGCCATGATGGTTTTGCCTGCTTCTATGATCCTACGGTTAGCTTAGAGCAAGATCTGCAACGACGTGACCTCACGATTAATGCCATAGCAAAAAATCAGCATGGTGAATTAATTGACCCCTATAACGGTCAAGCTGATCTCAGTAACAAAATTCTACGGCATGTCTCGGCAGCATTTTCAGAGGACCCACTGCGAGTACTGCGAGTAGCTCGGTTTCATGCACGATTTGCGCATCTGGGCTTTCAAATTGCGCCAGAAACCTTAGCTTTAATGCAGCAGATTGCTAAATCGGGTGAGCTGCAAACATTAAGCATCGAACGTGTATGGCAAGAAACACAGAAAGCCCTACTTAGCCCATCGGCGCATTACTTTTTTCTAAGCTTGCAGCACTGCGGTGCATTAGGCCAGTTATTTCCTGAGCTAGATGAGTTATTTTTCAATTCATTGCCATTAGCGCAGATCAGCCATATTGAACAACTAGACGCTTCGATTTCGCCGATATCCACAAAAGCTCAGCAGCCACTGGCAACGCTTATGCAAGCAAAGCGGCTGATACAGTCGCTCGAAAGCCCGCTAAACCAAAAACAGCATATCGACCTGTTGTTTTGCTGCCTAACATATTTACTAAATAACAAGCATAGCTTAACAAGCAAGGTGGGAAATCAAGCTGAGGCGGACTCTACAGACTATATAAGCCAGCTTTGTCAGCGGCTGCGCGTAGCCAGTTCGACTCAAACTTTAGCGCTGCTTTGTAGTCAACATTATCAACAATGCCACAGTATTATTGAGCAAGACGCAGAGACTGTTTTACAGCTGCTGAAAACGCTGGATGCCTTTAGAGACCCGCATAAGCTTCAACTGTTTTTAATGCTTTGTGAGGCTGACTTCCACACTCAACATGCTGATAGTGATATTGAATACAAAGCAGCTACTTTTTTAAACCAGTGCTTTGCTGCGGCAGCAGCATGTAAAGCTGCCATGCTAGATGCTGAGACGCTAAAACAAGGCGGCAAAATAATCGGCGACAAGCTTGATCAACTGCGCTGCCAGGCAATACAAACCCTTCAAGAACGTATATTAGGTAACCAGCGTGAACCAGAGTAAAAAAGACCAGTGGGTGCTCGTGACTGGCGCGGCTAAACGACTTGGACAACGCCTGGTCGAATCGATTCATGCAGATGGATACTGCATCATGCTGCATTATCATCAAAGCCATGCGGCTGCAGCCGCGATTCAAAGCAAACTGAATCAACAGCGAGCAGACTCTTGCCGAATTATTGCAGCCGATCTGCGAAATAATGAAGCAACACAGGCGATGTGTAATCACATCATTGCACAGGAGCTCGCTATATTTGCTGTGATCAATAATGCATCTATTTATCACAAAACGCCTGCAACAGAGAGTAATCTAAGGCATATTGATGTGGAGCATTTTAACACGCATATCGCGATGCATATGTTGGCACCCTGGATTATTTCTCAGGCCATGCGACCAAGCCTTGAGAAAAACGGCGGCTGTATTATCAATATGTTAGACGTTTACGCGAGCAAACCGCAATATGGTTTTGACGCCTACAGCACCAGCAAAGCTGCACTGAAAATGTTAACTGAAAATATGGCCCTCAGTTTTGCGCCGCATGTTCGCGTAAATGCTATCGCGCCCGGGGCCATTTTATGGCCTGAACCACAGACAGCCGCACTGGATAATCAGGAACAGCAGGCTTTATTGGATAAAATTCCGTTACATAAACTGGGCAATACATCGGCTATAGCGTCAACCGCCCGCTTTCTTTTGCACAATGACTATATTCATGGTGAGACCATTCATGTTGATGGCGGATTGCGCTTAGCTTGATGCTGAATCAGCACTTTAAGGCTGCGTATCTCTTCTTGCAGCTCAAGCAAAGTCGGCTCCCCCTGCTCATCATGACGCTGTTGCGCGTGTTCAGTCTCTAAGGAGTTAACGACAATCCCAATTACCATATTGAGAAATGCGAATGCGGTAAAAAAGATAAAGCTTAAATAATAAAACCAGCTAAAGCCATAAACAGCCATAGTTTCATACATCACATCCGTCCAATCTTCAAAGGTCATGATGCGAAATAAGGTGAGCATAGCAATGCTGATATCACCCCACAGTACCGGATTGATTGGGGCAAACAGTGTCGCGCCAATTGCCGCATAAATATAAAAAATTATAAACATTAGCAATAAGACATAGCCTAACTGCGGTAAAGCGCGAACCAAGGAGCTTATTAATAAACGCAGTTCAGGAATCATTGACACCATGCGCAGCACTCTAAATATTCTTATCAGACGACCCACTACCGCCATCTCACTATTATCGATGGGTATCAGGCTCACCAACACAATCAAGGTGTCAAAACTATTCCAAAAATTAAAAAAGAAACGTCGCTTTTGCGGCTCGGCGAGAAAACGCACCAGAATTTCAAACAAGAAAAACAGTGTAATAAAACCATCTAATAGCGTGACTATTTGATACAGACCCGCGGGTATTGCATAGGTCTTAGCACCGACGACGAGGGCAGAAAAAATAATGACTGCGATCACAAAAAGCTCAAACAGCTTATTAGAGCGCAATTGCTCAAATTTATTCTGTAATAGATAACTCTGCATTTGATACCTCTTCAAAAAAACGCAGCTTAAAACTTGGTTAAAGTATAAACAATGGCCAGTAATAAAGGCTGATGTATTATATAAATGATCAAGGAATGCTGACTTAGAAACTTGACCAACGGATAATTTGGCACAGCTATTTTCTGTAAAACACCAAAATAGCTGAAGCCTAAGCCAATCAAACTGCAGCCAAGCCAAGGCAAAGGGTTAATATAATCGACGGTAGATCGAAATAGCCAGTATTTAGGATAATAACAATTGGATTGTAGCAACGGGAAAAAACGCGCCCATTCAGCATTGCATTCAATACTATTAGCGAGTAGGTAAGGCGCGAATACATATACACCTATAATAAAGGCAAGCAAACGATGCCTCACCATGACTATTAAAACAATACTTGCAAAAACGATATGATGGATAATGCCAAAATATATAAATTTACTCGGCATTGAGAGAAAAGTGAGTAACGAAATCGACAGTGCAACAAGGCTTAACTTAATCAATCGCCTGAAGAAAGCTGACCAATCAACGTGGTTTGAATGAGAAAAAGAAAAACTAAAACCGACACAGAAAAGAAATAGAAAAAGACACAATCGCCCGAAAAACTGAACAAGGTTGGAATAAAAAAAGTAGGGTGCAATAATATCAAAGAGTTTCAAATCCCATAAGAAGTGATAGAAAATCATTAACACTATGGCGAGAAAGCGCAACCAATCAATACAATTGGCTTCTCGAGAATTACCTTTTACAGTCACTGACATCAAATACTACCAAGCACGTTTTATTCGAAACAAAAAATTATTGCTCGTCAGTTGAATTTTTCTCAATAGTCTTGGGAATAGTTTTTGTTTCAGATTGCAGCTGTGCTAATCGCTCGGTGATGTCCTGCATTAGCTCGGCTGTTTGCTGTTGCTGCGCAGGAAACTTAGCCAGCGTATCAATGCAATGCATTAACGGCTGCATAACCTGACGGTAGAATAATTTGATGCCAATCACAATCAGGCTAAGCAATAACAGCACAATTACCAGCATCACCACAATTAACCAGGTGAATCCATGGTTAATGCTGGCATTGACATTGTCTTGCATCGACTGAAATACTTCAGGATAGGTAAGTAAAAAATTCGCGAGACTGATCTGTAACTGCTGTAAACTACTACTCAAAGTATTTAAATAGGCATGAAGTTTTTCCGCATCATTCGGCAGTTGTTCCACCTGGTATTTAAGCGCAGTGCTGGTATCGGTTAGATTCTTGCGCAGCTGTGACAGTAATAGCTGATCTTGCTCTGTTAGGGTACCACCACTAGCGGCTAACTTTTCCATTGCCACAGTCATCGCAATCAGGCGCTGTTCAAGTGACTGCAGTGCATCACTGACACCTTGCAGTTCAAGCTGCACATTTTGAACTTCAACGTGCACGAACTGATGCTTAGCGTCGGCCGAAAGATTCTCCTGCGCATAGCTAAGCTGCACAGTAAATCCCAGCCACAATGATATAGCACCGAGGGTATAAACAAGCTGGCTAAAAAAAGACTGAATAAAATATCTCAAGAGCTATCACCCTGTACTTTGTGAAAGTATGTTTTCATTATTGATTGCTGGTGGCTGCTTTGGTCCATCATTGCTCTGTACAAGACGTTTATAATGTATGGCCAGCGCAACCGCTGACATTAACCACAGCACGACTAAAGCAAGATTAAAAGCAATTAAGTACTTCAGAGGAATAATATACACATGCACACCTAGAAATACGGTCAAAGCGGCTAAACCATCGCCCAAGCGGCAATAAAGTGTATCAATTGCCGGTTTGGCATGAAATTTAGTTTGGCTTGCAATAGGTAACCACAGCACCTGTCGAGACGTGTTGTTAATGGAGTAATCGGTAGCATTTTCCAAGATTTTCATTACTTTAACGATATATAACACCGGTGCCAAAAAGATAATCACATATGAAGCAATCGCAATCACCGGCAGCAATAATAATACAGCAGCAAAGCCACCATATTTTAACAGTCTCGACGCGACAAACGCCTGCAGTAATAAGGCGAACAAGTTAACCCAAAAAAAGAAGTCGCCATAAAAAGCAGTGGTGCCAGTATTAATAAAACTGTTCACTGCCGCAGGACTGCTAATTTGTTCAACAATGGCTTGCTGCTGTAAAAATACCTGCACCACAGAGAACAGTAGATTCTCACCATTAGTATTAACCCAGTTTGATAGCACTGTTACCACGGCAGCGAGCAGTAAAAAACGGCTATTACAAATCAACTTTACGCCTACCCAGAGCTTAGCTGGCTCAATCGCTGAGGCTTTTGCAGTGTGTTGCTGTGATTGTCGCCCTACCTGCTGCATTAAAAAAATCGAGGCTAGTAAAGGCACAGTCGCTAACACTAACAAATAATCACTGTTGAACCAGCTAGTATGCAATAAAGCAGAAACTAGCCATGAGCCAATGACAGCACCCGAGGTCGCGCCTATCGCGATGACCGGCATCAAACGGTTACCAGTATCGCTGGTAAATAAATCGGCACAAAACGTCCAAAACTGGGCAACCACAAACACGCCAAACATACCAACCCAGAGGTAATAAGCGAAGCCAATCCAGGCAGACTTAGCAATAATAAAATCAGGCTGCAGCAACCAGAAAATCACAATATTCGAAATACAAAACAAGGTTGCCCAGCGGAATAGTACAAGCTTATCTAGCTTGTCTGACAACTTGGCATACCAGCCCACAATAAACAGTAACAACACGCTTTGTAAGAAGCTGGAGTAGGCTTTGACCTCGACTTTACTGATGCCAGGAATATCAGATATTGCGATCCAACCTTCTCGAACGGGCTTAATCATGTAGTACGCTAACAGAATGAAAAACACATTCGCAGACAACAATAAAACGGTGTTGCCTTCTCCTGACCTAACATCAGAGAATATTGAAAAAAAACGCTCCAGTGGCGATTTTGCTAGCGTACTCAAAGGCTTTTCGCCACCGTGGTGCTTTGTTCAGCATGACGCTTTTCTAAAAGTCGATGAATGCGCATTGCCAGGGTTTGGTGTGCAACAGCAGAGTTGACTTTGAGCACGTTTGAGATTAACGCCACAGAATATTGTAATTCAGGCTTGGCAGCCGGACTTTCAATAATCGCGAGTGAATTCATATAATTTTTCACATTACCCTGGTATTTACCGCAGCTAAACCCTGGCTCGGGCTTACAGCTATACAAGGAGCCCGATTTAAAATACACCGCCGCAGCGTTTAGCGCAGGCGCCGATGCATAGCGAATACGCCGTTCTGTCATGTAAAGTAGGCGCTTAAGTTGCAAGCTACTCCAGCGGTCTACCAGCTGACCTTGCTCCATTTTTAAGGTTAACTGCATCAAAGATTTAGCCGTACCGTAACTTAAACCACCGCCATAAACCGCCGCTTTGCCCGAACGTGTAAAGAAGCTACCCTGACGCAGTTCATCAATACTGATGCCGTTTCGCTCAATCGGTTGCCAAAAGGTTTCTTTATACAAGGCGGTCAAGGTTGCCTTATCCGTATCGCGGAAAAAAGCTTGTATTTGACTGTCATCTACGGGGTATGCCGTTTTGAAATGCCGAATGAGCATGGCCTCGCGCATGATCATCGCAGCGGCGGCATTTGAGCTAACCGACAACATCCAATCGAGATATTCCCATAAATTACCGGTTTCACCAATCTTCATACTATGACGATGCATAATATTCGTGGCTGGATCAAACACCTTAATTGAATGTGTATCACGTTGGGAGAATTGATCAGCTGTGACAATGGTCGATTTTAATAATGCTGCGCGTTTATCAATATCAGTGGGATAAACATCAGCCAAGGCCTGAAAAAAACCCAATGCACCAACTAATTTACCCACGCTACCAACGTTCTGCCGATAATCCGCATTAACCTCTGCATAGACCATATTATTTGGATCTGAATAATCGAGCAGCGCCAGTCCATAATGCGCAGCGTCTTTACCCAGTAATTGTTTAATTTCTTGAGACAATTGTTGATCAACTACAGGCAGACCTGATTGCATCTGCTGGGTCAGCCTCAAGTCAACCGCTGCGGTATTTAGCCGGCCACCTTGCGGCAGCTTTGTTCCTGGTATTTCACCAGCCGTTATGCGACGGTAGCCCTCGACTCTGCGAATACCAGTATCTTCATAACCATCTATTGGATAGGCAATATTTAACGGGGCAGTTATCATCAAGCTGGCCGTTAGCGCCACTCCTATCATCCACTTCGTTATCATAAGCTGAGAACCTCACCCATATCGACGGTTTTATCCGCCGCGCCAGACAGCGCATTATCCATATCGATCAAATATTGATTCGATTGCGTTTGAGCATTTTGTAAAAACGGTCGCAGCTGAAACAGACGCATATCGCCATTAATAAAGCCAAATTCAACGTCTGCCGGGGCTGGGTTTCCCTTGTCATCAGTAATAGCAGGAAAGGTAGTAGGCAAAGCTTTAGCAAACTTAATCAGTTGCTGCACTTCAGACGGCTGCAACACGCTATCAGAACCAGAGGCAGGCAATTTTTCTATGCCACCACTGGGCGCAGGCTGACGACGCCAGGGCGCCGAGGCAGTGGCTAAAAGCTTGACTTCACCGGTATTCATATCGACTCGCAAAGATTCTGCAGATTGCCCGTCAACGGCGCCTCCGACGCCCTCATTTACAGCAACTGAAATCACCTGATTATTACCAGTATCAATATCCTGCGTCACCAGCACACCCGATTTATCGTTAGCAACCGACTGCAGTAACAACACTGCCGGATAGACATGCTGTGGTTTATCCATATGCGATTGTCGCCATGCAAAAGCACGAGCAGTAAACGGCGAAGCCCAAACGCGATTTATCGCATCTAACACACCATCAATACCAATAACATTTGGCAGTGTTAGGTTTAAACCCGCACCAGTAAACCCAGGCAAATCTTCAACGTTGGTATCTGAGCGAACAAACACGCCAATCTCAGTTGTACCAAATACCTCAAGCATAGCTTGAGACAAGGCTTGGCTAAATTCAGCACTTATTTCGGCGTTTAAGATAATTTGATACAGCTCGGCACGAAAATTTTCTGCCGTTTGTTTTTGTAATGCCGTGTTATTAGATAAAGACTTTATTACATCATATTGTTCAACCATCCAGTCAAACACTGACTTCTCAGACCCTTTGTATGGTTGATCTAACACTGTTGCTTTAAATAGGCCAAAAGGTATAACCACACCTGAAGCTACTTGATTAGGATAATGATGATGAAGCTCACCCAATTTAGCTGCTTTTGGACCTACGGTTCTGCCTGAATCAGAGGCGCGTAAATTATTTAAATTTAAAAATCGGGTTTCATCTAAATCTAATTTTTTAAGATCCGGCTTAATTTTTACCGCCTGCGCCGTGGCTGGACCGGCAAAATAGTTTTGCCATACGGCACTATCTTGATGAAATTCGACTAAGCCACTTGCGCTGACTGCCATGACGACCATCTTGCCGTCATACTTGGCTAGACTTTCAATTAAATCGGTCTGAATTGAAACATTCGGAATACCAAGATTTCTGGCTAATAGTTGTACATGCGACAGTGGATTACCCTCGCCAGCGGTAATAATGCCTGCCAAAGGCGGCAGGTCAGACACCGTCTCAGGCAACACATAGATACCATCAGCTTCGATATCTTCTAGGTTATCCATATTCAGTTTAATATGTAATCGACCTCGGGCTAAACCAGGGTTTAAGGCATGAAAGCCACTGCCAATTTCTTTCTCAAATAGCTTGTGTTTAATACCGCTAAGACGATTCGCATCTCTGGACAGTCGATCCAAGGTTTGCGAGAAAAACAATAGCGGGCTACCGCGCAACTGATCTTGAATAAAAAGACCCGCCAGCGGCTCTATTTGCATCAGTTTTTGCATCGATTCTTGAAACTCAAAGCGTAAGGTTTGTGTGCCCCAGCTCGGTACTCGACCAAGATAAGCGAGCTGCTGATTGTAATCATCAATACTTATATCTGAATCGAGCAAGGTTGAGGTAGCATTTAATGCCGCTTGATAACTGCGGGTATTTATTAAACCAGCGCCATAGCTTGCGTTAAGCGCATGAATGAGAAAACTAACATGCTCGCTCCGTGTATAACTGGATAATTTGGCGCGCAACTGGGTGCTGGCCTTAAAATGTTCTGCCTCCAGGCGCAGAGAGAAATCTAGTAACTGCAGGCGCAGCTGCGGCTGATTTATTTGCGCTAAATTCTTACGAGTAACAGCTAATAAATCTGCCGAAACTTGATATAACGTTGATGCATCAGCAGCTTTCAGCTGAACTGCTGCGTCAGCAAATAATTTGGCCAGTTGAGGATATTGATCAACAGAGTCTGCCATTGTTTGCAGCTCGAGTATCAAGGGTTTAGCTTGATACAATTGATCAATCGCATCTGCTAAACGGTCATATTCAGATCGATCACTAAGGTAATCAGCATTGGCTGCAAATGCTCTGACAGCTGATGCATCATCAGCACTGGGCATATTGTGAATCTTAGCGCGCAAGGGCATAAATTTTGCGTTAGCATTAGATAAAGACGTGGCCATTTGTCTAACAGAAGATGCTGAGCTGGTATCTAAACCATGGGGCAACAGCTTTACCGCCGTGCGCAATTCAGCAAAATGCGGTCCAAGATAACTTGGCCGCTGTATCAGTAACTGTAGCAGTTGACGCGCCTGTAATCGTTCATCTTCCTCTTGATAGGCGCCACGATAGGCTGCCGCTTGGCGAAAAATCCAACCATCATCAGCCGCGATTAAGTATTTTTCTATCAGCAAATGGTCAAGCTGCTGTGTGAATAGCGCTGAATCTATCCACTGAGACAAATCTTTACCGGCAAGCAGGTTAGCTATATAAAAGCCGTCACTGCGAATAGTCTCAGTATTTTGGCTGTACTGTCCATGCTGAACGCCTCCGCCATGATCAACACAGGCATAGGCTTTGGGAGGTAATACAGAACCATCATTACAGAACCAACGAATCCGATAGAAAGGACCTTTCGGGGCATCTTTCATTTTCGACACCCAAGCTTGGTAGCTATCGATGTTTGCATTCAAGCTCGATGGCTCTGCATAACTAGGCTGCAAAAACACAGACCCAATGCAGCAGACAATCCATAGATACAGCGACTTGATCATAAAACTATTCCCTTATTTTTTATCATTCCGTGAATATATTATCACTTACTCTCTGTTATCAATTTATGCAAAGGTAACGCCAATCTTTCTAACCATTGCCCACCCTCTGCATGATGCGCCAGACCCACCATTATGTATTTATGTTGACCATCATCCACCATTACACTGTCAGCATGATAATCACGCCAAGTGCCGGATTTACGATACAAGGCCAATTCAGGTACAAGGTTTAAGCCCTTTACAAATTTATGCGATATTTTAGGGTCAGTTAACACCGACTTCATTTGTGAAGTAAGCTCAGAATTAACCAGTTGACCCGTCTCTAATAAATAATAAAAGCGCGCTGCCTGTATAGCGGTCGCGGCATGCGATAGATTCTGCAATGGATCACGTTGATAAGCTGGCGACTTAGCGTAAGCTTTCCCTACCCATAGGCCGCCATTTCGGTCTTCATCATACAGGGCAAATTGTTCACTGCTGATTATGTCAATCAGTTTGTCAGGACCTACTTTTGCCAAAACGTTTGAAGCGGCTCGATTGCTTGAGGTGCGAATCATACTATTCATATCAGCCCACAGAGCGTCATCGAGCTGTAGTTCACCACGATCAATTTGCACAAATGCAGCGAGTAAAATAGCAATTTTGGGTAGGCTTGCCGCATAGAACATACGATCGCCATTAACTGCCGCTAACTTCGGCTGACTTAGCGTTGAAATATCAACAAGTGCAATCGCTAATTGTTGCTTGGCGACCGCCTGCGATAGCTGCTGCTGATCTAATAGCTGTTCCAGTGAGGTTTGTAATGCAGCGTCATGGCTCTGCCAAAGGCTTGGATAGCTTTTTTCTTCCGCATAGCCGCTGTGCGTCATGTAAAGCAAAGCAGGCATCAAGATGCGCACTATCAATTGATATATTGGCAACATGCTAATCCTTTCATCTTTCATTCCTTATACTTTGACCATAACAAAAAAGCTGCATTAGCGTAACGGCTTTTTCAATCAGTCTAGGCATGGCAACGTTAGAGCGATATCTTGATTTGTCTTTGCGAAAACTTACCAAAAGCCAAAGCTCTGCATAAGCTAGCGGCTGCATCAAGCTATAGGTCAATTTGACCATAAAAGCGGTATGTTAGCATGAGAAGGCATACAAACATTCAAGTTGTATCTCAATTAGCTACTTTACTGCGCTTATAGGCGCTATAGTAGTGTTTATACTAAAGTATATACTTATCATAGCTAACAAGGACAAAGGCTGATAAAGGATGATGCGACACCAACTTGCAAGACCTCCAGCTGCATCATTGCTGCGCTTTTTACTGCTTGGGTGCATAACCATATTCATACTCGCTTGCGATAAAACGAGCGACAAACCCTTATTACCCGATGACAGCACACAAGACAGTGACACCCCAATACTCACCGCTTTTAGCATTAATCTCATTCAGGGCAATACCGCCAGTGTGGATATATCAGCAAATGTAAGCAGCGATAACATTTGGCGTTTAGCTGAGGCAGAGGAGCCCAATGGCCTGTTAAGCGATATTAGCTTTTCCGATTCTGTATTAACCTTTACCGCAAACTCTCCAGGCTTTGCTGAAATCACATGGCGCATTGAGCAAGATAGCAAACAATATGCGTCTCAGGGTTTTGTGGCTATCTCTAACGCTGACAATAATACGCCACCGACAGCCAACAATTTTGCTTTAACAGTTGTGCAAGGATCAATCAATCGTATTGATATCACCTCTTTAGTCAACGATACCGATGGTGATGATGTCACATTACAGAACCTGGCAGCAACTTCAGGAAGGGCCTCGATACTCGACCCCTTTACCATACAATATGAGCCGGGTAGTTTTAGAGGTAAGGATAGTTTCATTTATCAAGTTAGCGATGGCAACGGCGGTGTGGCGCAGGCAGAAATCACCGTCAACTCCATTTTGCCTTTAGTACCGAGAGCACTTGCAGCAGCACCACTGGTTGTAGATATGATTGAGGGTGAAACCGCGAACTTTGATTTCAGCTCGAAAATTAAGTCAGGATTAACTTGGCAGTTAATTGATGTCGTGGTTAACAGTGGGGATTTACAAGTTGATAACGTGAGGTCAAAGTCGGTTGACTTAACCGCCGGCTCTGCGGGTGTTGCTGAAGCGACTTATACGGTTGCAACCGCTAGTGAGCAACAAAGCGCTGCCTTGATTGTTGCTATCAATAGCCTCAACAACAACCCGCCCAGCGCTCAAAATAGCATACAGAGCACCTTCAATGATACACCGATTAATATAGATCTCAGCTTATCAATCTCTGATATCGATATTGGAGACACGCTAACGATTACTGAGCTGCTTCAAGCCAACAGTCCACCGCGCTTTGCACTCTTTGGTAACACCGTCACTTATACGCCCAGTGGGTTTATAGGCCAAGATGTAGCTACTTATGTGGTCGCAGATGATCGAGGCGGCATAGGCTTAGGTGAAATTATTGTCACTGTTGCCGATGCTAACCCGCCAATTCCAAACAGTATACCGACGGCTGCCGATTATTCACAAACGACCAACAGCAGTTCGCCAGTGAATGTGAGCTTGTCGGGGCTGAATTTAATTGATGATGCCGACGGCGACCCGCTCACGGTTTCTATTTTTGGTGGCGGTGGCCGCGCCACCTTGAGTGGTAATGTGATCAACTACGATCCTGATGGCTTTATTGGCGTAGATGATGTTGCATATGTGGTTAACGATGGCCGAGGTGGTTTAGCGGCCGCAAGCATAGTATTTACTGTGTCGGATGCAAACACCGCTTTACCAACCGCCAGTAATCAAATTATCAACTACTCCTTAAACGATATATTAACTCAGTCAAGTCGCAGTATTGATCTGTCAAGTCTAGTGAGTGACGCAGATAATGATCCATTAACGGTGACTCAAGTGTTTGGCGCTGTAGATCCTGTGACTATAGCAGGGGATCTGGAATTGCTTTACGAGGCATCGACCGACGTCAGCAGTGATAGCTTTATTTATGTGGTGTCTGATGGCAATGGTGGATTTGCCCAGGGCACGATCACCATCAACATCATCAATAATGCACCCACTGCAGATCCTGTCGTGGAAACTATCGACCCTTCAGTCCCCTCTAACTCGCTTACAATAGACATGGCGAGTTTTATAACAGATACCGACAACGACATCTTAACACTTACTATACAAGGTAACGCCACCGCGCCAGCGACTCTTGTACAAAATAACTTAGTATTAACCTATACACCCAATACCTATGTAGGCACAGAAACTTTTGGTTATCTTGTCTCTGATGGACAAAAAGAGGCTTTTAGTACGATTAGTATTCTTTCTGCGCCTCAAGGGCCTGTGGTAGACGCCCAAGATTTTAGCTTACCAGCCATCGACATAGATACACCCACCTTTACCATTGATGTAAGCAACTTTGTGACAGATGACTTAGCACGGCCTTTCGAGCTGATCAACGTGGTCGGGGCCAAATATGGGCGGATTGCATTGAATCCCGGCACATTAACCTTCGACTATACACCCGACAATATTAGCTTCGGCAATGAAACTTTATCGTACATTGTTAAAGATACCTTAGGTGACTTCGATCAAGCCAATATTGATTTTGTGATCAATCCACCCGCTGCGCCTGTGGTGGATAATTTATCTATTACTTATGCCAATAATGCACTTACCACCAATGTCCGCTGCACTAACTGCGACCCAAGCAAAACAGATTATCAATATACTATCAACGGCCGTCGAGTCGGCACTAATAACCCAACATATCCAGCAGGCAATGATACAGGCTTCCCAGCCCAAGTGGGCGTTGACGTTACGGTGAAAAATGCTTACTGCACAGCACAAAATACTGGTATCAATGGCAGTAATGCCTGTGAGTTCGTTACTGAGAATTTGCTCGTGAGCATCAATGCAGTGAAGGCTATCGCCAATAACGATCGCGTATTTGCCGCAATAAAAGATGACGGCACTGCAGAGACCTGGGGTTATAACCCCTTTGGTGGTGATAGCACGGGCGTAGATCTAACCAATGTACAATCAATAGCAGGAACACAATTTGCTTTAGCCGCACTTAAGAATGATGGCACAGTGGTAACTTGGGGTAATAATGGCTTTGGTGGTGACAGTAGCAGTGTACAACCACTGAGCAATGTACAATCTATTTCGGCGACCGGCAGCGCCTTTGCAGCATTGAAAGCCGACGGCTCAGTAGTGACATGGGGCAATAACGGCGGTGATAGCAGCAGTGTGCAAGCCAGCCTTGTCAATGTGCAATCAATAGCAGCTACCGATTCTGCCTTTGCGGCAATTAAAGATGATGGCAGTGTTGTCACTTGGGGCAGAAATGGGGGTAACAGTAGTAGTGTACAAGCGGATCTCAACAATGTTGTATCGATTGCGGCAACTTCACGCGCCTTTGCAGCACTGAAAGGGGACGGCAGCGTGGTAACATGGGGGTCATCTGGCTATGGTAGCAATAGTAGTAGCGTTCAGCCACTGAGTAATGTGCAGTCGATCTCGGCAACGGCGCGCGCCTTTGCCGCGCTTGATATCAATGAGAATCTAATCACTTGGGGCGGTGCTGACTATGGTGGCAATAGTGCTGGCCTTGATCTCAGTAATGTACAATCAGTGGCCAGCAACGTAGGTGTATTTGTTGCCCTCAAGACCAATGGCGATGTCGTTGTGTGGGGCAGAGATGCGAATGGTGCCGATATTACTGGTGTCGATCTTAGCAATGTTAAAATAGCAATAGGCACTGACACCGCGTTTGCGGCGATAAAAAACAATGGCACCGTGGTTACCTGGGGTAATGTTAACAATGGTGGTGATAGCATTAGTGTGC
>JABSRR010000091.1 GCA_013215025.1 Pseudomonadales bacterium | reverse complement strand
GCCTGTCGCCGTAGTGAACATTGCCGTATTTATCAACATAACGGTAAATTTCTGCCAGGCTGTTTGCGCTGTTCAGCGCTATTAAGGCAATTAGTATCAGGAAAATAAACTTCATCGCTTATCACTCGGCTTTTCACCCAAACTCTCACCCGTACTTTCACCCAGATTTTCACCTAGTTCGTCGTTCTGATCCTGTGATGTTGCGTTCGCCTTGGCATCGTTTGCAGGCTGTTTTGCCTGGCATAGCTCAGTATTGCCTGCGGCAAGTGCATATACCATCCAATTAAACAGCAGCGTTTCGGATAAGTCTTTCAGTGCAAAGGCTGTGAATGTCATCCGTGGGTCTTCGTTACTATAGCCTAATTCGACCAACACAGTGTCGGGGTCTTGATCATCAAAGATCATTAATATGCGTTTTTGCGTTTGCTGCCGCTCAATGGTAAGTGTGTCGGCGGCAAATCCGGCCTGGCGCATCTGGTGGCTGATGTTAATAATTGGATCAATGTCTGCATAGGCCTGCTGCACGCTAGCTTGCGCTAACGATGCGATGTCGCTGATTTGATAAACTGTATTATGTTTTAGGCTCATTGCAGATACTTACGCCACGTCATTATGTTTGCAGATGCTTATTACTGGCGGCTACTTTTAAAACTGGCTTTTTATTATGGCAGTCGTTTTATCATACGTTTTCTTATACCGGTAGCTATATACCCAGTCTTGCTTAGACTTGGCAGGCAACCATAGCAAATATAACGCTTTTATGTGTACCAAATACGTGCAGCGATAAGGAATAATGTCAGTTTTTAGGGCTAATTCACGTTCATGCGGATAGTTTGTAAAGCTTTATAGAGGGCGTCAAGCTTATCGATTTATATCGCTGCAGATAACTTGATGTAGCTGATGTGTAAAGTTGCATAATCGTTTGCATGCGACTACTCGCGGGGAGTCTCAGTATTTGAGCTTTGCAGCAGAGGTTTTTGTTGATGATTGAAGGTAGAATGAGACTCGGCCATGTCGCTTGCCGATAACACGGCTAACAGCCCTTCGTAATAGCGCCATACTGAAGGTTCAACCGAATTTTTATCAAGTTTCATATCTCATTCCTTGCTGTATTGGCAACGCTAGCGTGTCAGCGCTGAGTTGGTGTTTGCGTGGCCGATATAATTTAATCGAGCATTAAATGCGTGCCACAGGCGTAACCAGAGGACCAGGCCCATTGAAAGTTGTAGCCCCCTAAGTGGCCCGTAACATCAAGCACCTCACCAATAAAATAAAGCCCGGGCTGGTGTTTACAAACAAAGCTTTTGGAGCTCACTGCCTCGGTTGAAACGCCACCCAGAGTAACTTCGGCGGTGCGGTAACCCTCAGTATCAGCGGGTTTAATTTGCCAACGATTCAAGCTGTCGGCAATTTTCATCAAACGCTTATCAGGAATTTCCGCTAAGCTTTTATCTTGGTACTCAGGCCAGTACATCTCAAGCAATTCACGTACCAGTTTCTTGCTTAGCAATGGCGATAGCAGCGCTTTCAATCCGGATTTAGCCTGCTGTTGCTTAGCTTGTAATAGTAAATCTGAAGCGTTCTGTTCGGGCAATAAATCAAGTTCAATCGCTTGGCCAGGTTGCCAATAATTTGAAATTTGTAAGGCCACCGGCCCGCTCATGCCACGATGAGTAAATAACAGGTTTTCACGAAAATAAGCCTCACCGCAGCGAGCGCCCACGTCAATCGCTAAGCCTGATAAGGTACTGCAAAGATGTTTTAACTGATCAGTGAACGTAAACGGCACTAACCCTGCCCGTCTTGGCACCAAGGGCAACTGAAATTGCTGTGCAAGTTGATAACCAAAGCCTGAGCCGCCCAAGGTAGGAATGGATAAGGCGCCTGTGGCAATGACTAATTGCTTGCTTCGTATTTGCTGTGTTTCGGTATCTATCAAGAATAGACCGTCAGCATATGTTATCTGTTCGATCTGTTGGCGAGTTTTAATGCTAACCGATCCCGCTTGCTGCTGGCATTCGGCAAGCAGCATATTAAGGATATCTTTCGCTGAATGACGACAAAACAACTGGCCGTGTTTACGCTCTTCCCACTCAATTGCGTATTCATTAACCAGACTAAAAAAATCCCACTGCGTGTATTGGCTTAATGCAGACTTACAAAAGTGTGGATTTTGCGAGATAAAATGTTCGGGCCGAACATCATAATTGGTGAAATTACATTTGCCGCCGCCGGACATCAGAATTTTTTTGCCAACTTTATTGGCTTTTTCTAATACTAAAACATTGAGGCCACGTTTGGCTGCAGTGGCGGCACACATTAACCCCGATGCGCCAGCACCGATAATAACAACGTCAGGGTGTCGCGTGCTTACTGCTTGTGTTGAGTCGATCAGTGGATAAGTCACGGTATAATGGATAAGCAATTTTACCCATTATACCGAAAATGCCTTTAGGCAGAGAGGTTTGTATTGGCAAAGTCCCAATTGACTAGAGCCCAGAATGCATCCATATAGGCAGGACGTGCATTACGATAGTCGATGTAATAGGCATGCTCCCATACATCAACGGTCAATAAGGCGGTAACGCTGCTGTCAGTCAGTGGTGTTTCGGCATTGCCAGTATTCACAATCGCTAAGCTACCATCGGCTTGTTTTACTAACCAGGTCCAGCCAGAGCCGAAATTGCCGATGGCCGATTGAGTAAACGCCGCTTTAAATTCAGCAAAAGAGCCGAAGCTGCTATTAATAGCATCGGCAATCGCCCCTGTTGGCTCGCCGCCGCCAGCTGGGCTTAAGCTTGACCAATAAAAAGTGTGGTTCCAAATTTGAGCCGCATTATTAAAAACGCCGCCTGAGCTATTGGTGATAATTGATTCTAATGGGCTATCGGCATGCTCGGTGCCTTCGATCATGCCATTTAATTTATCGACATACGTTTTATGGTGCTTGCCATAGTGAAACTCTAAGGTTTCCTCCGAAATATGTGGAGCCAGTGCGCCCATGTCATAGGGCAGTGCGGGTAAGCTGATAGACATGTAAATCTCCTTTTTTTTCTGGTGTGTATCAGTGAATGAATTATAGACAGCTGAACCGCTGGCTGTCTAAGGCTAATCTCATTGACTATTAGCAACTATACGTTGGGACTAAAAGTTTTTGCCCAAATACAGGTAGAGATTTTGTTGCTGATTGTCATTAACGCCGAAGGCAAATACGATGGGGCCCAGTGCAGTATCAGTGCCCAAAAATACACTGCCCGCTTGAATTAGATTGTCGCGGCTGAATTTATCTTCAGCAGCAATGACGCTGCCCGTTTCAAGGCTCAGACCAAGATACAGCGGATATTGTGAAAAACCAAACGCATCTCTGCCAAGATCCCACTGATAACTGATCAATGCTAGAGCGCTCTCATTGGCAACTAATTCATTCAGTGAATAACCAGAGAGATTGAGAAAGCCACCCAGGCGGGAGGTATAAACGCTATTTTCGCTATCGCTGATAGTTTTATTCCAACGCAGTTTGCCGACCAAAGTGTGGTGCTCAATATTGATCGCGCCTTTCCAAGCAAGATCGATAATCTCAGTTTGGTAGCGTCCGGCATTTTCATTGAAACTGACATTTTTTAGCTGAATACCATTACGTACTTTTTCCTGAAGTATCTTATAGTCTATGACTAGCTGATTGCCTCGTGTAGGAAAGCTAACGCGGTTTAAATTGTCATAGGCGAGTGTGATATAACTGCCGCGACTGTCGTAGGATGCACCATCGCGATTTTCTTCAAAGCCGATGTCGCCAATGTCACCGATCAGGCCAATTTCAATCAAGCTGTCTGAGCTAAAGTTATAGCCAATACCTAGCTCAACAGTGTGAGACTCTGTGCGAATATCTTCGATATCATTTTTAGCTACCAGGGTATCCCAGACCTCAATTTTATACTCGTATTGCAGTCTGCTAAAACTCGATTTTGAGGATGTTAGGGGGAAATAAAGCTCGCTGATAAAATCCCGCTCGAAGCCTATTTCCAGCTGATTACTCCATTCGCCACCATTGTCGGTTATGTTTTTAATGGTGTAGGCAAAGTCTAAATTAAGATTGCTCTTGTCAGTGGTGTCCTCTTCAAAGCCTATACCAAAATTAAAAAAGTTTGGCCCCCAGCTTTTGCCATAGGTTTGAATGCTTAAGCTTTTGCCGGATTCGCCCGCAGCAGTCGAAATAGATAAGTCGACCTTTTCAAATTCATTACTGGCATANATGTCATCAATACTGTTAAGTATTTCTTCAGTTGAGGTAGGTTTTAGCCGCAGATTCTTAATGTACTGGTCAATAAATGCATCGGGTGTTGCTGATTGGTTATCTAGCTGAACGCTCTGGAATACAATCGGGTCTGCAAATATCAGCTGTTTACGCCTAGCTATTTTCTGCTGTTGGTAGTCAGCATATTGTCTGTCATCAACGGATAATACCTTAAGTTGCTCTAAAGCTTGTTCTGTTGCTGCAACCCCTGCGAGATAAGCTTTATCCATACTGGAAAAATCTGTCATTGCAATATCTGTGATATCGGGTTCGATCAAAATATCTTCTGCTCGTAGTTTGGCGAGCTGTCTCGATGTGCCTTCCTGCGTTAAAAAAGACGTTAGCTGACCAACTACACCAAGAGCCGTTTGTGTTTGCTGTTTTTCTAGCAGCTTGCCACTGATGTCGATGGCAATCACGATATCAGCACCTAATTCAATAGCTTGTGCTACGGGAATATTATTACTGATGCCGCCGTCGATGAGTAATCGGCCATCGTGTTTGACCGGGGCCAAGGCGCCAGGTACCGAAGATGATGCACGCATAGCCTTAATAATGTCACCTGAGCTAAAAATATAACTCTCACGCGTATTCAAATCGGTGCTGATTGCGCGGTAAGGAATAGCTAATTGATCAAAGTTAAGTTCTGCACTGCTTAGGCCAGCTACCTCTCGCAACAAACGTTTCATGGTTTGGCCCTGCAGAAGCCCGCCGGGCAATTTGATTTCACCATCAGCGTAACCCAGGCTGAGGGGGATGTTGAAGCGATCGAAGAAAAGTTTATCTCGGTAAGGTAGGTCTTTTCGAGCAATGGTGTCAGAGTAGCCACGATTAAAGTCTGCGCGAAACATACGTTGCTTAATCTCATCTGCGTTATAGCCCAAGGCATACAGGCCGCCAACCACCGAGCCGATGCTGGTGCCGGTAACGATATGCACAGGAATATTATGCTGCTCTAACACATGCAGTGCACCGATGTGTGCTGCACCTTTTGCACCGCCTCCGGCCAACACCAAGGCAATTTTAGGTTTAGCCTGCAACTGCGTGTTAGAGACAGGTGCTGTATTCGCAAGCACAGTATTGGAAAAGCTATATGCTAACAATAGCAGAAATAAAACTGCACACTTGCTGCGATATTGGCAAGTAGCTAGGTTAAAATATTGCGATGAGCTGTTGCCGGTTGAGATTGCTCTCAAGCCAAATCCTTGCATGGCTTAGTTTCCATTGAGTATTGATACAGCTTTGATTTGTGCAAATACTGCTTTTCCTATGCTAAGTGCTAAGCGTTGACAAGAGTATAAAGTAATTTGTGCAAAACAAACTAGCCCCTGGCAATTTAAGGTCACCAAGCATTGATCAGCGTCTTTATTGTCTATGGCTACGATGGTGGCGGGCAGTATGTTAACGATGCTGCTGTGTGTCGGTTTTTCTAGGCAAAGACTGATGTCTTTAGCGTAAAGCATTACCCTCATCACGGCAGGCTCTAGACTGGCCTCAGCCTGGTTATCATAAGCTTTAAGCGCAGACGCACTGATGATTAGTTTTGCTTGCCCAATGCTTAGCATTTTGATGGAGGCATCTGCAGCCGCTGCGATAGCTGATACTGTGTGCACCGAAAACCATTGCGATGTGTTCATCGCGAGTTGCTTTTGATTAATAAGATCTATCGCATCACCTTGATCAATAATTTTGCCTTGATCTAAAACGACCAGCTGATCGGCCAACTGACTGATCTCTGATAGCGAATGGCTTACGTAGATCATCGGTAGGTTTAGCTCAAGGCAGAGGGCTTTTAATAAACGAATAATCCGCTGCTTGTTGTGATCATCTAATGCTGATAATGGCTCATCTAACAACAGCAATTTTGGGTAACTAAGAATCGCCTGTGCGATTGCTATGCGCTGTTTCTCGCCGCCCGATAAGCCATCTACCTGCCTTGCAAGAAGGCTGGTGATGCCCAGCACCTGATAAATTCTTGTTTCTGTAGCTGCTGCTACGGTTCGTTTGCTGCGCTGTGCGCCAAATGCTAAATTCTGCTGTACATTTAAATGTTCAAATAAATGTGGCTGTTGAAAAACGTAAGCTACACCTCGTTTAGCGGTAGCTAGTTTAGACTTTCCGTTCTGCCAAACGGATTGATTAAAAACAACCCTGCAGTCTGGGCTTTTAGCTAGGCCTGCAATATGTCTCAATAGCGAAGTTTTGCCAGCCCCTGATGGACCAAAAATAGCGGTGATGCCCTGGCTGTTAATACAGGTGTCTATGGATAATGAGAACGTATCTAAGCTTGCCTCAAGAGATAGCTCAATCATGATATCGGGTTTTCTCTAGCTTGAATCGGTTTTTAGGCAGCATCGACAAGCGTTGTTGATTAAAGCTATATAGCAGCAGCAAGGTGATTAGTGCACTGATCAATAAAATCAACGATAAGCTATGTGCTTGTGGGTAGGCGAGGCTCTCGACATGCTCATAAATTTGCATCGATACTACCCTGGTTTCGCCTGGAATATTGCCGCCAACCATTAAAATTACGCCAAACTCCCCGAGAGTATGCGCAAAGCCCAGCACGCCAGCGCTCAGAATTGCGCGCCTGCTCTGCGGTAAAATGATTGAGTACATAATATCCAGTCGTGATGCGCCAAGCGTCATGGCAGTTTCAATGATTTGCGGTTCAATATTTTCAAAATGGTTGATTAAGGGCTGAACGACAAATGGCAGTGAATAAATGCACGAGGCGAAAACAATACCGCCGAAACTAAACGCGAGTGATTGAACTCCGAGTTGGCTTGCTAGTTGACCAATAAACCCATCTGGGCTGAGTAATAATAGGCAGTAAAAGCCTAGAACCGTCGGTGGGAGTACCAACGGTAGGGCAATAATACTTTGAGCCCAAGTCTTCCAGCCAGATCGGGCTTGTGCAAGCCGCCAAGCTAATGGTAAGCCAATCAGAAGCAAACAGAAGGTTGTTACCGTGGCCAGCTTTAGCGTGACTATAATGGCTTGCCAATCTTGTTGGCTGAGCGAGTCAAACATTAGCGTTGTTGCCTATTTTGGTCCAAGTAACCCAGCTCTACAATAAGTGATTGAGCGCGATCACTGCGTAAAAATTGCATGAAATCATTTGCCGCAGCATGATGTCGGCTTGCGCTAATAATCACAGCACTTTGCACTATGTCAGGGTATTGATGACTAGTTAAGCGGATAAGGCGACCAGAAGCAATGCTGGATGCCTGTGAGCCGGCAATCAGAGCGCTATCAGCATGGCCACTGAATCGAAACTGGAACGCTTGCGCAATATTTTCGGCGTATACAATGTGCTCAGATGCAAACTGATGCGCTTGTAAAAATGTGGCCCCTGCTTTCCCATAAGGAGCTAGTCTGGGGTTGGCAATGGCGAGCCGCTGAGTCTGTTGTAAAACTGTTTCAATACTGCCCTGGTGCGAAGTCCACAGCACTAATTCACCCAAGGCATATTCGTAAAAGCTGTTGGCAAGCGCATAACCCTCGTCGATAAGGCGCAAAGGTTTATCTCGGTCGGCCGATAAAAAGACATCATAGGGTGCGCCACGTCGTATTTGTGCATACAACTTGCCTGAGGAGCCCGCGATAATTTGTACCGAGTCAGCATCAGGGTAATGGTCTAGTAAATGTTCAAGACTGGTTTTGAAATTGCTGGCTACTGCAATGGTTAAACGTTCGGCCTGTGAGACAGGTGTGCAAAAAACCAGACAAGTCGCGCATAAAAGCATTAAGCGGCGATATAGCTGCCGAAACATAAGATGATTTACCAAGCAATAGCGGTTCACATTGCAAGCTGTTGATTGTTTGGGTGCGTATAACTAAAGCTTACAAGCATAGGTTATTTTTAAGTTGTAGCTGATAATAACAGCTTCAATGTTTAAGTCGAATTTGCACTCGAAAAACACAAAATAAACGCTATAATGCGCACAGAAAATTTGAACACTGAGGGTAGACCCGTGAAAGTTGTAATTACTGTCAAACGCTTTGCATTTCTTGCCATTGCAACACTTTTTGCTATGCAAGCTGCTGCAATTTCAGAAGCTAAAAAAGAGGCGATTGCTGAGCGCATTAAGCCGGTAGGCACGATTTGTTTACAAGGCGATGATTGTGCTGCAGCGGCAGTTGTTGCCAGTGCTGGGCCCAAAGATCCTAGTGATATCTACTCAGGTAACTGTGCCGGTTGTCATGATACTGGTGCAGCGGGCGCGCCAAAGGTTGGCGATGCTGCATCCTGGGCGCCGCACTTGGCCAAAGGTATCGATGCACTCTATACCAATGCGATCAACGGCATTGGCGCTATGCCTGCGAAAGGCTTATGCATGTCATGCAGCGACGATGAGATAAAAGCAACCATCGATTTGATGATTAGCAAGTCTGAGTAAGCTGTTACTGAAAGCCATCATTAAAATTCACTGCCAAAAAACCAGCTTCATTGCTGGTTTTTTTTGGCCTGCAATATGTTCTGGCCTTAAATAGTCCCAAGGCAGCTTCTCCTAGCATATAGCGTTGAAGATTCAGAATAACAGAGCAACAGAGCAAAATATTAACAGTGCAACGGAATAATAG
>JABSRR010000090.1 GCA_013215025.1 Pseudomonadales bacterium | reverse complement strand
TAATCCACAATCTGGCCAAGCGTTCGTAACTCAGCTAAGTCTTCGGGATTAAGCTCGGGTAAATCAGGTAACTCATCTTGAACACTGCCTAAGATTTCAACACGCTTGATCGAATCGATGCCAAGGTCGGCCTCCATATCCATACCAAGTTCTAACATCTCAGTTGGGTAACCTGTCTTATCCGCAACGACGTCCATCATCACAGACTGTACCTTTTCAGCGCTAATCGCTGGACCACTGGCACTAGCAGGTACACTTGAAGATGCAGCGACTGGCGCTGCCACTTGCTTATCAATCTCCTCTAGCTTGCTATTCATATAATCCACGATTTGACCGAGCGTACGTAACTCAGCTAAGTCTTCGGGATTAAGCTCGGGCAAATCAGGCAAGTCATCCTGCACACTACCTAAGATTTCAACACGCTTGATCGAGTCAATACCAAGGTCGGCCTCCATATCCATAGACAGTTCTAACATCTCTACAGGATAACCGGTTTTTTCGGCAACAACGTCTAACATCACTTTTTGAATTTGCTCAGCGCTAATCACTGGGCCGCTGGCGCTAGCAGGAGCAGAGACAGCTGGAGTTGGCGCAACTGCTGCTGGCACAGGTTTTGCTGCAGCTTGTGGTTTTGCAACTGGCGCAGGTGCTGGTTTTGCGGCTGGTGCTGACGCAGGTGCTGCTGCCTTAACAACAGGCTGAGTCGCTTGACTCACTGCAGCTGCCGCAACTGGAGCTGCAGCTGCAGCTGAAGAGTCAGGCGCTGAAACAGGCGCTGAAACTGCTGCGGTAGCTACGGGTTCTATTGATTGGCTTGTAGATTGGCCAGTTAATTGTGCAGTTTGTGAACGTAAAAATTGTTCATGTACTCTTAAGGTATCGGCTTGGAAGTCATGATACATTGCTAAGCTTTGTGCCACATCAGCAGGAATAACACCATGGTTGCTGTCCAATACTTTCTGTACTGTTTGCGCATAGTTCTCAGGAGCAGCCATAAACTGCTGATGCACATCTAAGAGTTGCTGCTGCTGTGCAGAAAAGGCTGCAAGCTGCTGCGCAATATCAGCGGCAGACGCCGCTGGCGCAGCTACAGCAGGCTGTGCTTGTGTAGATGATGGCGCGCCATCTTTCTCAACATAAACGATCTTTTCTACCACTTTTTCTACTTCCACAATCTTCTCAACAATTTTCGGCTCAACATTCGCTGCAACTGCACCAGACATTTGATAGCCATCGCTTAAAGCATCTTCGTACGCTTTACGTGTTTTCGGGCTGACATAAGAAGCGGCTGAAAGCTTCATTGCCATCGGCGATTTTTTCGGTGCAGCTGTTTCACCAACAGCTTTGGCATAAGGATCGAAACCTGAGACATCAAAACCTGTCACCGCTAATTCGACAATGGCCTGACGTAACTGTAATTCCGATGACTTTTTAGGGTTAGCGTTTAAGGCAATGCTCACTACATCGTCTTTATCGGCCAGGATATTTTCAACTAACTTGCTTAATACATTTTTAGGGCCAAATTCGACGAACACACGGCCACCTGCATCGTAAATAGACTCAATCTCTTTATCAAAGCGCACAGATTCTAAAATATGACTTTGCATGGCCATTTGAATATCAGCAGGCTTATCAGAGTGCTGCTTACCACTTGCATTAGAAAATACTGGGATGCTTGGCTTATTAAATTTCGCACTAGCAATGGCTTTAGCAAATGGCTTTTGTGCATGGCCTACCAATGGCGTATGGAAGGCTGCAGATACTGGCAGCTTAACCACTTTATAGCCTTTATCTTTCAGCATATCGTGAGCAGCCAATACCGCTTTTGTATCACCTGCAATAACCACTTGCGATGTAGAGTTATAGTTAGCCACGCTAACGCCGTCTAAATCTTTAATTTCCGCTTCGACTTTTGCAGGCTCTGCCACAACCGCAACCATTGTGCCTGCATCAAAGTTTTCATCATCAGGCGCAGCCATGGCTTGTCCACGAGAACGTGCAAGCATCATATAGTCTTCTTGGCTTAATACACCTGCAGCCCAAAGTGCCGTTAATTCACCAAAGCTATGACCTGCGGTAAAGTTAGCTTCAAAACCTGCGGTTTTTAGGGTATTGAATAAACCAACGGATACAGTACCAATAGCTGGCTGGGCAAACTGTGTTAACTGTAATTGTGCGTCTTGGGCTTTTTTATCGTCTTTTTCAAATACTGGAATGGGGTAAAGCGTTTTTGATAGTGGCGCTAAGTCTGCTGCTGTGAAAGATGCGTCCATCGCTTCAATAGCGTCTAACATTTCAGGTGTAGAACAGCTTAACTCTGATGCCATATTGACATATTGCGAGCCTTGACCAGAAAATAAGGCAACCGCCTTACCTGCAACATCAGCGGCCTGCGGGCGGAAATAAATACCTGTCGGCAAACGCCAGGCACTATCACTGCCCTTCTTCTCTAAGGTATCTAAGGCTTTTTCTAAGTTATCTTTTAAGCCATCCGCATTTTTCGCCACAAAACCAATACGAAGCTGCTTAGCATCTAACTTACGCAAACCATTGTCTGCCAGCAATGCATTGAAAGCATAAGGCTTTGTATCTTCATCAACATCTAAACTAGTGACTTGCGTTTGTAAGTTGCTTTTTAAGTCGGAGGCAGTATCTGCCGCAAATAAAAATGCCTGCGCCAAGTTTGCTTCACGCGGCAAGGCTTTAAATGTTTCAGCCATATTGCTGTTATATTCTTCCAAAACAAAATGGAAGTTAGTACCACCAAAGCCAAATGAGCTAACGCCTGCACGACGGGGTGCACCATCGCTGCGTGACACCCATGGGCGTGTTTCGGTATTAATATAAAACGGTGAGTCCTCGATATTTAAGCTTGGTGCCGGTCTATCCACATTGATAGACGCAGGTAAAACCTTATGGTGAAGCGCTAAACAAAGTTTCACAAAACCAGCTGCACCTGCTGCCGATTTGGTATGACCAATTTGCGACTTAACCGAGCCTAAAGCAATATGTTGCTTCTCGTCGTTTCCTTCACTGAAGAATTTAGTTAAGCCACCGACTTCTGCCGCATCACCCGCTAAAGTACCTGTACCGTGCGCCTCAATCAGACCCACCGTTTTAGGGTCGATGCCTGCATCATTGTATGCACGCCTCAAGGCTTTTGCCTGACCATCAGGACGTGGCGCATAGATAGACTTAAACTTACCATCAGACGATGTACCAATACCTTTTAATACCGCATAGATTTTATCGCCATCACGCTCAGCATCTTCAAGGCGTTTAAGCACCACCATGCCAACACCCTCACCCACCATCATGCCTTTTGAGTCTTCATCAAACGGGCGAATCGTCTCATTGGTGGTAAATGCCGGCGTTTTTGAGAACGACATATACATAAACGGTGAGTTATCACAGCAAATACCACCAGAAATCATNGCATCAGAGCGGTACTCTAATAAGTCACTCACCGCAAGCTTCATCGCCGCTAATGANCCGGCGCAGGCCGCATCAACCGTACAGTTAGTGCCCCCTAAGTTAAAACGGTTCGCGACACGGCCCGCAATAACATTGCCTAACATACCTGGGAATGAGTTTTCTTCCCAAGGGATATAAGCTTTCTTGAACTTATCAACAATCACTGCACGGTCAGCATCATTGACGCCGCAGCTGTCCAGCACTTTATCAAGCACTGGGTATTGCAAGCGCGCATTAAGCGCAGAGATTTGCTTTAAGCCACTGCCAACACCAAGCGTAATTCCAACGTGATCTAAATCGTCAACACCAGCAAGACCAGCATCACTCAACGCATCACGGGCAACAATTAACGCAATAAGTTGAGCAATATCGGTGACTTCAAGAATATTTGGCGGCAAACCAAATTCCATCGGGTCAAAATCGAGTTCGGGGATAAATGCGCCACGTTTGCAATAGGTTTTGTCTGCGGCCGACTTGTCATCGGAGTAATAGTCATCGATATGCCAACGCGATGCCGGCACATCGATAATCGAATCAACCTTGTCAATAATATTATCCCAGTAGGCATCTAACGACTTGCTATCCGCAAATACGCTGGCCATACCCACAACTGCAATCGGGGTCTGCTGCAGACGAGACTGCAAGGCTGCATCATCTGCCGTACTGGGCTTGTTACGGTTGGCTTTCGACATGTAAATTCTCCGTGCAACGTCGTTGAGCAATAGTTTGCAGCTGTGTTGTGACACAGCAGCATCGGCTAGTCATCTGATTCTTCAATCAAACGAAAACGGCTTAAAAACTCGTTATAATTTCCAGCCAATATTTTTCTTATAGTAAATGGGGCATTGTTTAGCACATGCGACATATAACGCTCTGCCGCCTGCTTCTCGTCACCCTCGTATAAATCCACGTATAGCCAGTTAGAGTTGGGCTCATTGGCTATTAACAGTCGGCGACGCTTTTTATTTTTATCATCACCATCTAAGTGCGGCAGCTTGTGCAGCTGCACATTCACCACCTCGTCTTCTCCTAATACGGCACGCATGATGTCTGGATTCACTTCGGCATGTAATGCCGCTTTAGCGGCCTTATCCTCTATAGGAACGGTAACCGGCTGCATCGCCGGCAAGGCATCAATATCTTTTGACTCGCCATCTTTCAAACGGGCTAATTTTGATACGCCGTGACGCTTTAAACAGCGCTGCAGACCCGAGCGGGACACATCAGGATTAATAAACTGCTGCGACACCAGCAATAGCTCGTCTAAAGACAATAATAAGCGCTTGCGCAGCTCCACCACCACATACTCTTGTGCTGGCGATAAGGTAGTTTGAAGGTTTTTTGGCGTGTGCGAGGCATCTTGCAGGTCATCTCGCGTTCGCCATTTCTTCACCGTCGCTTCAGAAATTTTTAACAGCCGCGCCAACACTGCGGTCGGCAGATCAGACTCTCGTATAAACGCACGCATTTCGGGCGTTGTGGTAGCGTTGGCATGTTGCTTTTGCGGCATAACGACGGTCGTAGTATTGATTTTATTGCAGCTAAAAACTGATAGCGGCAAAAAATCCTATGTTGCTGTGATTATTTTTATTAATTTAACGCCTGCCCTGTTATGCTAGACAGACAGCAACGTAAAACTAGCATAGCTATATACGGTTTACAAACAATCACCCGAAACTTTTATTAGAAGCTCTAAGCGAAAATATAATAAGTCATTGAAATAAATAGACTTTCAATAAAAGAATATAAACATTACTGTTTTACAACCTAACGATACTCATGGCTAAAAACTGATCGAATCATCCATGCCACACTCACTGACACTAGCTGACAACCAGATTGATTTATGGCTATGCAACCCACAAGACCCGTGCTTTGCCTCATCGGCATTACAGACACAGTATCAGCACTGCCTATCAGACGATGAGATCAGCAAAGTTGCTCGACTGCGCTTTGCTAAACATCGTCACGATGCCTTAATTACCCGTGCTTTAGTGCGTGACACGCTAAGCCATTATTTGCCCGATGAACCGCATCAGCTGGCGTTTGTTAGCGAAGCGAAAGGCAAACCTAAACTGAGCCAGCCCAAGCATAGTGGCCTGTGGTTTAATCTATCGCATACCGAGGGCTTAATTGTTTGTGCAGTTAGCAAACTGCCGCAGCTAGGGGTGGATTGCGAGCAACTGACGCGCGATAACGAAATTCTAGCGATTGCTCAACGCTATTTTTCTACATCGGAAACCGCAGAGCTATTTAGCCTTGCCCCGGAGCATCAGCGCTCGCGGTTTTTTGATTATTGGACCCTCAAAGAATCCTACATCAAGGCCTGTGGTCAAGGCTTGGCTATCCCGCTCGACCATTTCAGCTTTAGCATTGATGATGAAGGCGGCAGTTATCACCTGGGCCAGTGCAAGCAGGCCATCTCGATTGCTTTCGATGCCGCACGCCAGGATCAGCCAGCCGCATGGCAAAGCCAGCTGCTCTACCCCAGCCATCAACTGCGCATCGCCCTCAGCGTTAAGCAGGCTAGTCAGCAGCCATTCGACACTCGCTTCTTCTATAATCAACCTTTGATCAGCTATCAACAGATTTTGCTTGAAGATATGGGCAAGTTTGTTTAAACATTAAACATAACAATAATCCAATGGACTGAGCTATGTCGCACTATCAAGCCATAAAGCTGTTAGACACCTTTATCGCTCGCGCCGACACGATTCACCCCGACGATCTGATCCGCCAGCGTGTAATAGTTGCTGTCAGCCATGCCTGCCTCATCTGTTTGCTACTGATAAACATCTGGTTTTATGTCATTGGCATCAGCGAAGCACTGTTTACCCTGAATTTAAGCCTGGCTAGTTTAGCCCTTATTAGCTTTGTGGCGATTTTGCTGGTGCTTAAACTGGGGCTTAAATACGCGATTAATATCAGCAGTTCAATTATGACCGTATCCACCAGCCTGATTTTGCTGATTGGTATTTATTTTACCGGTGGGCCAGCCAACAGCCCGGTAATTAGCCTGCTGGCACTGCCGCCCATTATGGGTTTTTTTCTAATCGGCTCTAGCTCAGGTTGGGCCTGGACTATTAGCATTATTGCAAGCTTAGTGTTTATGACCGGCCTGTCATTCAATCAGCACGAATACCCCGACCTGTTAGCAGACCAGAAAGGCGCGCTGCAGGTATTTATTTTTTGCTTTACCTTATTAATTTTAGCCAGCTTAGCCTATGTATTTGAAACCTTGTTTAAAGCTCAGCTAAGTGCGCGCTCAAAACAGAAGCAAAAATTTCAACATCTAGCACTGCACGACCCGCTCACCAACTTAGCCAATCGCGAGTTGTTTAATCAAACTTTATTGCAGGCCTTAAATCGAGCCAACCGTGAGAAAACCTCAGTTGCACTGCTCATGATCGATCTTGACCACTTTAAACCGCTGAATGATATGCACGGCCACCACGTTGGCGATGAGCTGCTTAAACACGTTGCCGATAAATTAAAAAATACGATTCGCGCCAGTGATTTGGCCGCACGCTTAGGGGGTGACGAGTTTGCGGTTATTTTAGAACATATCAGCCAGCAAGATGTTGCCACAGTGGCCGATAAAATCTTACAGGCGATTGCTAGCCGCATCAGTTTTAAACATGCCGAAAGAGTTCACATATCTTGCAGCATTGGGGTAGCTATTTCACGGCCCAATAGCAACCCTGAAGAACAAGCCGAACACTTATATTTGCAGGCTGATAAAGCGCTGTATAAAGCAAAACAATCGCGCAATACTTGGTGCTTCTTAAACGATGACGAACTCAGCTCGCTCATGCTGGGCCAGGCAAGGCTGAAAGAACATCTCAGTTAGGGATGGCTTAGCGTATTAAACCGTATTAAGCGCTTCTAAAATAGCCAGCGGTATCGGCTGCAGGCGTTTTTGCTTATCCATACATACCATTTCAATATCGCCTATCACCGCAGGTTTTGTTGCCTCAGGTCGCCACACCTCTTGCCGCCAGAGGGTTTTATATTTGCCGTCTACACTGAACTGGGTGCGAATATCGCAAACCTCAGCAAACTCAACGCCATCTTGAAACGTTAGATTGGCTTTATACACGGCAAAGCCCAAACCATGTTCACGCCATAGCGCAGCTAAGCGCTCGGCATCAATCACATGCTCGCGCGCGCGCTCAAAATATTTTAAAAAATTAGGGTGATACACCACGCCTGAATGGTCCGTGTCTTCATAATAAATCTGCACGGAAAAATGAAATACATCGCTTTGCATATTGGCTTTAATCTTATACTGTAAATTCAGCTAGCATAGCATGCCAACCCCGCGCCGTCATAAACTGCAATTCGGCTTTGGCTATAATCAAGATGGTGCTGATCTGGCCACAGGCCTGATCTAGCCGCAGGGCTGGCACGTTTATCACAGATGACAACGAAAGCTAATACAGACTCTTTTACTGCCGACGAGATTTCGCGCATTATCGAAATGGCCTGGGAAGATCGCACCTCGTTCGAAGCCATCGAAGCGCAATTTGCTCTGGCTGAGGCGTCGGTCATTCAGCTGATGCGGCGTGAGCTTAAGCCAAGCAGCTTTAGATTATGGCGCGCCCGTGTTAGCGGTCGCAAAACCAAACATCTGCAGCAGCGCAGCAAGGCGGTTAATCGCTTTGTCTGCCCCAGTCAATACAAGCGCCATTAGATTAACAGCACAAACTCAACCGCTACTAATAAATACAAGCACTAATACAATACAAGCATTATAAAAGAGCTAGCCCTGATACATCAGCCGCTAGCCAGCCACTAACGCGAGAAGACTATGAGCAAACCCTATCAATTGCCTAAAGTATGGACTTGGAACGCCGACAACGGCGGTGAGTTCGCCAATATTAATCGCCCCGAGGCCGGTGCCACTTTTCAACAGCCCTTACCGCGCGGTAAACACCCACTGCAGCTCTACTCAATGGGCACGCCGAACGGGGTCAAAGTCACCATCCTGCTTGAAGAGCTATTAGCGCTCGGCGAAAGCGCTGCCGAATACGACGCGTTTTTAATTAATATTACCGAAGGCGATCAGTTCAGCAGCGGTTTTGTCGACGCCAATCCCAACTCAAAAATACCCGCCCTGATTGATACACAAGCCAGTGATGGTCAAGGTGAGTTAGCGGTATTTGAATCGGCCGCCATTCTGCTGTATCTGGGTGAAAAATTTCAGCAGTTTATTCCTACCGACTTTCGACAGCGTCAGGCGATGCACAACTGGCTATTTTGGCAAATGGCCAGCACACCGTTTTTAGGCGGTGGCTTTGGGCATTTCTATGCCTATGCGCCTGAGAAATTTGAATACCCGATTGATCGTTACAGCATGGAAGTAAAACGGCAACTGGATGTGTTAGATAAACACCTCGCCAAACAAGCCTACCTCGCAGGCGACCAATACAGCCTAGCCGATATGGCAACCTACCCTTGGTACGGTGAACTGGTCATCGGCTCGCTCTATCAGGCGCAAACTTTTCTCTCGGTTGATCAATACCAACACGTCAAGCGCTGGGCCGAATCGATCGCAGCCAGACCTGCGGTGCAGCTTGGCCGAAAAATTAACGTGTTTTGGGGCGACGAAGCCGAGCAAATACGCGAGCGCCATTAAGCCTGGAAAGCATTGCCTACAGCACGGGTTTTTGACGCTGCGCTTTCTTTTCGGCCTGCTGTTTTTTGGCATGCAGGCGTCGCCGCACTGCACCTCGAGTAGGCCGCGTTGCCAGACGCGGCTTTTGCCGCTGATTTGCTTTGATTATTAAGGCCTTTAATCGCGCCAGCGCTTCGTCTTTATTGGCCGTTTGGCTGCGATGAGACTGCGCTTTAATAATAATAACCCCGTGCTGATTAATCCGACTATCGCGCAGGGCCAGTAGATTGCGTTTATAGCGTGCTGGCAAACTAGAGCGGTGAATATCAAAGCGCAGCTGAACCGCGGTCGAGACCTTATTAACATGTTGGCCGCCCGCACCCTGTGCCCTGATGGCTTGAAACTGTATCTCCCAATCGGCAAGCTGAATGTCGGCAGAAATATAAAGCATAATAGTGTCTTGGTGGTGGTTGATTGCGTGCTTGGATTTTTTAACGGCGATATCGGCTTGCTAACATAATCGTGTGCGTTGTTTGTATTTTATGGGCTGTGTTGTCATTGCCTATATACGATAACGGCGGAAGATTTTCTTGCCTCAATGCGCACAACATTATTCCGCAGTGGCTGAAGTATTTTTATCGCGATGACTCTCACTATAGATCGCACTATAGCTCTCACTATAGCTCTCACTATAGCTCGCACTATTAGTTCGCTATTTATCGCACTTTGCCTCACACTATTAGCGGCAGATAGATCACACATCTGGCATAAGGCTTAAGGTCTAAGTGATATGAATAGCAGTGATATGAATAGCAGTTAAATAGCCGAATAATTGCATTTATACACTGATTTGTTAAGGTGCAATCAAAGGATTTCAACACCATATCATTATGATTATATTACCGGCAGAAAAACGGTTTTCCTGGCAGGTAAAACCCATCGTTCTTAGCTGCCTCGTGCTTCTCAATAGCTGTATTTTTATTCTCTATCAATCTGACGATGGCATAAAGTCTGAAAACGCTGTCAAAGCCTATCTGCAAGCAAATTTACTGCAAGCTGAATACCCGATTTATCTAGACTATCTTGCAAGTGCAGCGATACAGCCAGCAAAACAGCGCTACATAGAACAGCTGTATCAGCAGCAGGCCACGCGCCAGCTAAGCTATGTAATCGCCATGGATCTCGAATTTAATAACTACCTCCAGCTGCATGCCGCAGAGCATATAGCAGAAGCTGAGCTTCAGCACTGGCAACAAGCGCGAGACGGCGTCAATAGCCAGCTCCAGCAACTCTCCAGCATTCAGTATGGTTTAATACCGCAACAGCTGTCATTGCTGCAGTTAATCAGCTCACAATTTTTACACGGCAGCTTCCTACACTTATTTGGTAATATGGTGTTCCTGATTATCTGCGGCTTTGTGGTTGAGGCGGCTATCGGCCATCTTCGCTTCTTAGGGTTTTATTTGCTCGCAGGCATCGGCGCAGGGCTATTGCATAGCGCCAGTAACCTCAGCAGCGCCGTGCCGTTAATTGGTGCCTCAGGTGCGATTTCTGGGGTAATGGCGATGTATCTGGTGGTGTTTGGGCTGAAAAAAATTCAGTTTTTTTACTGGCTGTATTTCTTTGTGGGCTATTTTCGCGCCCCCGCCTTGGTACTTTTACCGCTGTATATTGCACTAGAATTATTTCAATATGTCAGCCAATCCGAATCTCAGATTGCTTTTTTAGCGCATGTCGGCGGCTTTTTAACCGGCGGTTTATTAATGTTGATATATCGTCAGCTGCGGCCCTTGGCGATTAATCAAGACTATCTTGATCACGATGAACAATCGATTGCGCCGCAGCAGCTGGCTAGAGATAAAGTGCTCAACAATTTAAATCATTTTAAACTGATGCAAACTGTCGAGGCGATTGATGCCTATCGCATCGACTATGCAGACGATTTTGAAATGTTGCTGCTGCAATATCGCCTTTGCCACGCTATCAATACCTCAGCTAGCCAAGCTAAAGCGCTAGCGCTAGCTGCGGAGCTGCTGAGTGACAAACAGGCGCTCAAATTTGAAATCAATGCCATTGCCGAGATAGTGGTTCAGCAACAAACAGAGCTTGCCAAGTTATTGCAGCCGATTCAGCAGTGCCAATTAGCCAACGCGCTCTGTCAGCGAGACGACCCCACACTGGCTGAACAGATTTTTTTAAGCCTCTCGGCAGCAGCGCCTGAAGACAAACAGTTAGCTGAAAAAATCTGCATTTTAGCGCGTAAACTCAGCCTTAAGTTTGAGCGACTTAATCACCCGCAAAAAGCGAAGCACTATAATAACTGGGCCGACCAACACAGTCTGCCAGTGGCACAAGGATAGCGCGATGCATTGTCAATTTCACCCGCTTAGCCAGGCCCGTTATCAATGCCCGCAATGTGGACATTTTCTATGCCAACACTGCGTCAAAGCCCATCCTGACCGCAGCCACCGCTGCGTAGAATGTGATGTTATAGTTAACCCGATTGGCGCGGGTGAGCATATTACGCCATTTCATAAACGCCTGCCTGAGAGTTTTCGTTATCCGCTGAAACGTGAAACCTTGATATTAATCAGCGCATTATCTCTAATCAGCATGCTGCTGAGCTGTTTTCCTTTAGGCGGGCTATTGCAGTTATTACTCAGTGCAATCGCCTTAAGCTATAGCTTTAGTTGCTTAACGCAGACTGCCGAAGGTGATATGCAGGCGCCGCCGCTTTCCAATCATGATCTGTATGGTAGCCGCAGAATATTGGAATTTGCAGCACTACTGATTGCCAATATTGTGCTCTGTGGTTTTAGCGTGCAATGGTTTGGCGCCAAACTTGGCGGCATACTGTGTCTGATTTGGCTGGCAGCCCTGCCGGCAGCGATAATTATTTTAGGCACCACTAACGCCCTGCTGGTTGCCATTAACCCGATCAAGCAACTGGCGCTGATTGGCAAACTTGGCAGCGCCTATGGCCTACTGCTGGTGTTTATCTATATTATGGCAGGCTCTGTTGCCAGTATTCACAGCTTGCTGGGTCAACATTTAAGCCTTATCAGCGCGGGCTTAGAAACGCTCGTTAGTTACTTTTACCTGATTATCGTGTTTCACATGATGGGCTATTTAATTTATCAATTTCAAGACAGCTTTGGTCTTAGCATTGCCGAAAAAACCCACAGCCGCGAGCAGCCGGAGCCTGTCGACCCAGTCAAGCAAATTTGGCACCAAGCGCAGCGACTGATTCGAAACGGCCGTGTCGATGCCTGCTTAGACAGCTTATCTGCCGGTGTGAAGCAGCAGCCGCAAAGCGTTAGGCTTAGCGCCGATATGTTTGAACTGGTATTAGCCAGGCAGCATACCGACGAACTGCAAGACTATGGCAGCTATTACCTTGAACACCTGCTACAGCATCACGATAAAGCACTGGCGATTCAAAGCTATAAGCGATTATTACACGCTGACCCATCGTTCAAAGCCGACCGTGCCGAAGTACGCCTGCAACTGGCACAGCAGCTGTTCGATCAGGGCAGCCTGAAGCTATGTATAGCCTGCCTCAATGGTATTCAGAAAGATTTTAACAACGCCGCCTGCCTGCCAGATGCATTCAAGCTAATGGCGCGTGCACTAACAGAATTACCGGAAAACAGCAGCAAGCGGCGCAAGCAAAGCGCCTGGCAGCGCATTACAAGCAACAAAAATATAAGTTATTTTTTAAACATAAATTGATGAATCAGCAGCTGAGGCCTAAATAAACCTATGCTCGACAATCTCTGTTTATAATCGCTCTTTAACTTAACAGCTATAAATTAACAAGCTGTACGCGGTTATTGCCA
>JABSRR010000089.1 GCA_013215025.1 Pseudomonadales bacterium | reverse complement strand
GCCTGAGCATAGAGGGGTTGTATATTAAGCGCTTAAGATTAAGGGCTTGAACATTAAGGGCTTGAACAAAAGGCACTCTATCGAGTAAGTAAAGCTGAGTGTATTTACCTAGAAAAGTGCCTTCGTTTGCTCGCAATCTATTTCATTAGGGCTTCTTTAGCCTTGTCTAGGTCAACCGAATCTTTAGCTTTGTCAGTATCGACAGACTTCATAGCTTTTTTATAATCAACCTCTTTATCTGAGACCGCATCTTTTAGCTTATCGGTGTCTACGGACTCTTTCGCCTTGTCCTTATCAACCGCATCGTATACCCCTTTATAATCAACAGCTTGCGCCGGCAGCGCGCTGATCAATAAAGTTGTGCAAGCTGCAAATAATAACGTTTTCATAACAGTATCCTTGTTGGTTTTTATCATTTAATTAATTTACGCACCCACTTGCCTTTCAAGTTTTGATACATATGCCCGTGCTTGCTGCGCTTAATCGCTTTTTCGTAAGCAAGCTTACCGACTTCACTGGGCTGCAATTTGTTTTTTAAGGCAATTTCGGTGTATTTGCCTTTACGGGCTTTATTCACCTTTTTCACCAAGTCTAGCACTTCATCACTCGGTTTGATGCCATCAGGAATACCTAAGTAGCCACTCGCCTTTTCACCGACATAGCCTTTAGCTTTGGCTTCATCAAGCGTTATTGCCCAGAGTGTAATACTGCTGCAGCACAGGCAAATCAGTAAACTGCGGCATACCATTTTCATCGTTATCATCACTTAAAAAATCTCCTCATCGTCAAACAAATCGTCCAGCTCTTGATCCACCTTCACTCGAATCTCATGTTCGATTTTAATATTCATATTTATCGTAATCGGTTCAGACGGCGCGGCTACCTGAACCGTTGGCGAGCAGGCCTGAAGTGAGCCAAGCATTAACAAAACGGAGGCAAGCAGGAGTGAAGCAGAAAATCTCATATATAATCCTTTATCGTGATGGCATCAGCTTAGCACAGCAGATTTGTTTTACTGATACTGTTTTTCAATTTTTTCGGTGATGCTGTCGATTGCATTAATACTGCGCATTTGCTGCATCACATTGTCATCAATATTCAAATTCAGGTTAATATCGCGACCATTTTCAAAGTCTGGGTTGCGCCCTTGCATCGTTACACCAAGCAACAGTTTACCCTCATCATTCAGGTCGACTGTCGACACCAATTGACGATATTGATAGTTGCTTAAAGCATCATAAACTAAGCGCATAGCAAGATTGCTGTCGCGTAATGCAGGGTCTTGATACTGTATCTGACCGCCCGGCGGCATTGAATAAATCAAACCATTACTGATGGTGAAATCACTGCCGTTCAGATTAAACGGCAACCTGCCATTCAAGGAACCTGAGCCACTTAGACCGGCTTGATCAATTAACTGCATTACCTCAGCCAGCGATAAATTTTCCAGCTTTAACAGCCCACTATGTTGCGACTTATTCAAGTCGAGTTGATAGCTGTCGAGACTTAATTCACCGTCTAATAAGTTTGCACGAAAATCCTGTATCTCTAAGACGTCATCATCACTAAAGCCGTTTAGCGCCAATGCCACATCGTTAATACTGATACCAGCATTGATCGCATCGGCTGTGATTTTACCAAAGCTAGAGTAGCGCAAATTGCCACCACGGCTCTGAACCATCAGATGACCATTCAGCCCTTCAAACAAATAATCCTCAAACGCCCCGCCTAACTGGCGCAAATAAATACTGCCATCTGCAAAAAACTTACTGCCCCAAAGTAGTTGACCATCTGCCGCGAGCTCGCCGGCATTTAGCCACACTGGCAAGGCCTGTTCCAGCCCCAACTGACTATGTAAAGGCAAGGCATCGCTCAACTGTAACGCAGGCATTAGCCATTCTGCCTCACCAAACCCCTGATCCATCTGATGCTGCCCCGTAAGCGTCAGCAGCTCCTGTTCTGCATGCTGCACCATCAGTTCAAATTGAATATGAGGCGCCGTAATTTTAATCGGTGCCTGTAACTGCATTTCAAACAACGATAACGCCTGAGCTGGCAGTTGAATATCGATCAGCTGCCCCATTACGCTCGCGCTGCCTTGCCAATGTTGCTCAGCAAAATCTAACGCCACGTCCTTAATTGCGAGCGATGCAGCGGCCATTGAAATAGCGTCTGCATCAAGATCGCCAAGGTCTAGCAATATCTCACTCGCTACCAAGGACCACATCGCATCAGCGCTAAGCTGCAGCTGCAGCTGCATTGTCTCAATCGCAAGTCTGGCTGTTTGCAAGGAACTGCCAGCATACTGCAGCCCTCGAAGCTGCAGTATGTTTTGATCTCTGAATGACAAACGCAGCAGATTGTCACTATCAACTGGCCATTGCCAATCGATAATGGCCGACAATTGGCTTGGTGCAAATGACCATGCAGGCGCTGGCGCCTGTGGTGACAACCAAGCCTGAATAGCGCGCTGCTGCAGAGGTGCCTCGAGTGACAACTCGCCATCACAAGCCAAATCAGTCGTACAGAATACCTCTGTCAGCTGAAGCGAAGCTGCCGTCGGTAAAGCCTTGTCAGGCTGCAGCAGCAACTTTAGCGACAGCGGTTCAATCTGACTCAATTGATTATCTTGCCAACGCAGCTGCCATGGCTTAACTAAATCAAGAGCAAGCAGAATATTTTCCGCCGGATGAGCAATAAAGCCGCTAACATCCGCCTTCAATGGCGCTTGTTGTTGCAGCGACATGTCCGCCTCAACAGCCGATAGATAGGCAGAGGCATGAGGCCACTGTGCATCAGCCTGTATCAGGTATATGCCTGCTGCGGTTTCAATAGCATGAGCTAAAGACTGCGCCAAACGCTCTGACATCTGTCCACTAGCGCTCGCTGCTTGCAAAAGTATTTCAAGTAATGCGGCTGGCTGCAATTGACTGCGAAGCGAGCATTGACTGTGTTGCGCATGGTCTTCGCAAANNANTTTTANCGGCCATAAACTCAGGCCATTTTCAGATTGCATTAAATTTGCATCGAGCAACACAGTCTGCGGTGCAAGATGCGCTGAGAGTTCAAATGCTAGCTCAGCCTGCTCCACGCCTAACTTGTAGCTGAATGGCGTTGCTAATGAGACTGGGCTGCTTTGATGCATGTCAGCACCAGCTTGATCAGCGCGAAAACGCAAACTTAAGGGCAGCATTGACGGTTGTTGCCGCCAAGTAATAGCGCTAATTGTTAGCTCGAAATCTGGGTCTAATTGCGACAGTAGCGGTGATAAATCCGCATACATGGCATTGACTGAGTTGTAAGGTAAGGATGACTGTTGATAGGGTGTTAGCCGCTGGGCCTTCGGCAAATGGCTAGCATCGCTTAAAGCTTTAGCATTGAGCGGCAAATTAATCTGCAGCGACTCGATGTGCAAACGATGAAGTTCAGCGTTAAGCCAATCCCCTTGCAAGTCAATGCCATCTAGGATTTGCTCATGACCATCAATTAACACATGCAGCTCTGACAGCCTGATTCGCGTTGTGCTAATTTGAATATCACCCAAATGATGCAGTGCTAAACCGGCCTGCTGATCCAGCACATGCGCATTCACGAGGTATATTGCTATCGGGCGAACCGCCTGCGCAATGATGAGCAGCAGCATTACGATTATCGCAAGACTAAACCCGAGAAAAACTTTCCACATATACAATCCATCGTTTAAGGAATCGCCATTATGATATACCGTTGCTTATAACGCACTGAAAATTCTGCGCCGCATGACAAATATGGGCTTAGGGGATTATCGAATCTAGGCGGATGCGTTACTATACAAAGCCTCTTTTTAAATGAATGCTGTTTATTATGTTTAAATTCTTAGGTGCTATTTTTGGTTTCAGTGCACTTGGCATTATCGGTGCTGCCATCGGTTTTTTTATTGGTTCAATGATTGACCGCAGTAGCCAATTGGGTATTGGTGCAGTCAACCCACTCTCGGCTAAATCCCGTCAGCAAAGCTTTTTAAAAACGGCTTTTCAACTGATGGGAAGATTAGCCAAGGCCGATGGTCATATTTCGCAGCAGGAAATTGACGGTGTTGAAGCATTAATGACCCAGATGGGCATGCAGGCTGATCACCGTCAGCAAGCTATCGCCTATTTTAAACAAGGCAGTGCTGCTGATTTTAATGTTGATCAATGCCTAGCAGAATTCAAACAGCACTGTGGCCAAACCAAAAGTTTAAATCAGGCATTATTGAGCTATTTGATTGTGTTAGCTATGGCTGATGGTGTACTCGATCAAGCTGAGCAGGCGCTACTGATCCATGTTGCTCAGCAATTGGGCTTTAGTCAGCAAGAATTTAATCAGCTGATGGCAATGATTGGCGCACAGAATCAGTTTGCTGGCGACAATGCGCAACAAGCCCCTATTGAACAGGCCTACGCAGCATTGGGGGTTAGTGAAAACGCCACCGACAAAGAAGTGAAACGTGCCTATCGTAAGCTGATCAGCAAATACCACCCCGATAAACTGATGGGCCAGGGTTTACCAGAGGATATGATTAAAGAGGCCACCGAACGCTCTCAGGAAATTCGCACGGCCTACGAACGCATACAGCAACATCGCGGCAACTAAGCCTTTATTGCGCAGCGCAGTAATAATTATTTCAATGCAAAAGAGACTGCCTAACTACTTGGTTTGATTAATTGGCAATCAAATCAATGTGTGCCAGAATTTCTGCAATATCAGATGGAATTGTTTATGCGAAACTCTTTTTTAACTCTTATGCTAAGCCTTATGATGCTTAGCGCATGCGGTTCAGGTGCGCCTGAGGCACTGGGCACCCTAGAATGGGATAGAATCAATGGTCGTGCGATTGCATCCGAAGTGATTACTGAAATCTATGTAAAGGAAGGCGACTTTGTAAGCACGCACCAAGCTTTAATCAAACTTGATGATAGTCTGCAGCAAGCCCACGTTAAAAAATTAGCCGCTGCCGTTGAGCAAGCTCGCTGGCAGGTACGAGAGCTTGAATCAGGTTATCGCAGCGAAGAAATTGCCTCGGCCAAAGCTGAACTCAATGCCAATACTATTAGCAGAAAAAACCAACAGGTTCAGTTTCAACGGCAAAAAGACCTGCGGGCACGCAATCTTAACAGTCAGCGTCAGCTCGATGATGCCGAGCAGCGTTATAAGCAGGCCTTAGGCGCAGAAGAAGTTGCACTGCAAAAATTAAACGAATTAGAGTCTGGCTATCGGGTAGAAGAAATCGAACAAGCGCGCGCTAATTTTCACGCTATCGAAGCGGAACTTGAGCTGCAGCAGCTATTACTCAGTCGATACACAGTGTATGCCGAACGGGCTGGTAAAGTCGACAGCCTGCCATTTAAACAAGGTGACAAGCCACCCATCAATGCAATCGTTAGTACGGTATTAGCCGGCGAGCAACCTTGGGCGCGGGTGTATATTCCTGAAACATGGCTTAGCCAGCTTAACATTGGCAGTGAGGTATTGATTACTGTCGACGGTATCGCGCAACCCATGCAAGGAAAAATTCGTAGCCTAGCCGATCAGCCAAGCTTTACCCCCTACTATGCCCTATCAGAACACAATCGCAGCAGACTGATGTTTGTTGCACAGATTGATATTCTTGATAGTCAGGCCACCGACCTACCACTCGGCATACCAGTGCAAATGCAAGCGCCCGCGCGCATTGCCGAGCCTTGATATGAACAACAGCGACGCGCATAGCGAGCTATACCCCCAGCCTGCCCCAGCCACAGCTAGCCAGCCAATAATTCGCGTGCATCAGCTAAGCAAGCGATTTGCAGATTTCTGCGCAGTTGATAATTTGAGCATGCAGATTCATGCTGGCCAAGTGCATGGTTTCTTGGGTCCAAACGGCTCTGGTAAAACTACCGCTATTCGCATGATGTGTGGATTATTAAGCAAAAGCGCTGGCGATGTCGAGGTGATGGGTCTGTCAATTGATGGACATGGGGAAACGATTCGAGATCAAGTGGGTTATATGACTCAACGCTTTTCGCTATACCAAGACATGACGGTAAAAGAGAATCTCGACTTCATTGCCAATATCCGCGGATTAACTGCCAGCCAGCGTCATCAGCGTGTGAGTGAAGTAATGCAGGAGTATAATCTGGCCAGTTTTCAGTCACGACTTGCCGGCCCACTGAGCGGCGGACAAAAGCGCCGACTCGCGCTTGCCGCCGCCGTTATCACAAAGCCAAAACTACTGCTGTTAGACGAACCCACATCAGAAGTTGACCCCAATACCCGACGAGATATGTGGCAGCGTTTTTTTCGCTTAGCTGCTGAGGGAACAACTATCTTGGTTTCAACGCACCTGATGGATGAAGCCGAGCGCTGTCACCACCTCACCATCTTAAATGAGGGCGTGAAAGTTGCAGACGGCCAAACACAGGCACTGAAACAACAGTTTCCACACAGCGTGGTGATTGTCGAAGGCGACCAGGTTGCTGCGATAAGCGATCGCTTGAAGCAGCACGAGAATATTATTACCGTGGCGCAAAGCGGTTTGCTACTGAGAGTAATTGTCGATAGTAATATTGATGAACCACTGCCAATGATTGCTGAGTTGCTTGGCCCAGATTATCAGCTGCGGCTCGCTGCGGTGAGCATCGAAGATGTTTTCGTTGCAGCCACACTCAAGGGCCACAATGATGCATAGTGCGCTGCGACGCATTCAAGCGATATGCCTGAAGGAGTTTATTCAACTTCGACGCGACAAGCTCACATTTGGCATGGTAGTAATGATACCGTTGGTGCAACTTTTATTGTTTGGCTATACGATTAATACCGATGTACGACACGTCCCTATCGCCGTGGTTGACCATGCACAAAATCAGTATTCAAGGCTATTGATCGAAGATATAAAAGCAAGCCAAGTCGTTAATGTCACCGCATTTTACAGCAGCCCTGCACAAATCATGCATCAGCTGCGGGCTGGCAGCATTGCAGCGGGTTTGGTCATACCCCGAGATATACAGACGCGCATCGAACATCAGTCAGCTCAGCCGGTCGCACATTTTATTGTCGATGGCTCCGATACGGTGATGGCCAGCGCACTTAAAAGCCTCAGCCTGATGCCAATAACGAGCAGCAATGGCGAACGCAGTCAGTCGTTTTCTAGCGGCATTACGGTTGAACTATTGTATAACCCAGAACAGCGCGCTGCGCTATTTACGGTACCTGGACTGTTAGGTGTTATTTTAACCATGACCTTAACAGTATTTACCGCCATTGCCATCGTCCGTGAGCGCGAGCGCGGCAATATGGAACTGCTTATTGCCACTCCGGTAAAAACCCTAGAATTAATGGTTGGTAAACTGATTCCCTATGTGATTATTGGCCTAATTCAAGTAGGCATTGTGCTACTGCTGGGTAAATTGCTATTTCAGCTACCCTTTATTGGTAGCCTCAGCTTATTGTTCAGCTGCTGTTTGCTGTTTATTTTTGCTAACTTAGGCCTCGGCTTATTTATCTCTACCCGTGCGGTGAATCAATTAGCCGCCATGCAGCTGGCCATTTTTGTTTTACTGCCGTCAATATTGCTGTCGGGTTTTATGTTTCCCTATCAAGCAATGCCAGTATTCGCTCAATGGCTAGCCGAATTGCTACCGATGACGCATTTTATTCGACTTGCGCGAGGGATTATTCTTCGCGGCGCAGAATGGCCTGACTTAATCGCTGAGATGAGTTTTTTGGCCGGTTTTTTTATGCTGACCTTGGGATTAGCCTTACGTGGCTTTAAAAAGCGCCTCGATTAACAGGTTGAGTTTGATGCAGATTGTTGCAGGCGCGACACTCTGTCAGGCATCACTGGAAAGGTTTGCGCTATAGACCTGCCAGGCAATCTTACGCCCGTAATAAACGGCTAGATATATCG